>JAFSAX010000018.1 GCA_017442105.1 Selenomonadales bacterium
ATCGCCAACAGCGCGGCGATCCTCGATATGCCCGAATCGTACTGCAATATGGTACGGGCAGGCATCATTCTCTACGGCCTCTTGCCATCCGATGAAGTATCGTGTGATATCGAGCTTCGTCCTGCGATGACGCTCAAAGCAGAAGTCATGTACCTCAAAGACGTTGCCGCGAATGTCGGTATCAGCTACGGACACGCGTTCCACACATCGCGTCCGAGCCGTATCGCCACTCTTCCTGTCGGCTATGCAGACGGCTGGTCGCGTCGATTGACGGGCAAAGCCGATGTGACGGTAAAAGGCGTCCGTGTACCGATCGTCGGTCGTATCTGCATGGATCAATGTATGGTCGATGTGACCGATATCGACAAGGTAGATATCGGCGAAGAAGTCATCTTGTTCGGTGCAGGCGGTCGTACGGCAGAAGAAGTCGCTGAGTGGCTTGATACCATCTCGTATGAAGTCATCTGTATGATCGGCAAACGTGTGCCAAGACAGTATATCGTAACGAGCGGTGAATCTAAATAAGATCGTGCTGCGAAAGATGCTTGAGGCAATCTTTGTACAGGAGCAGACACGATACGAACAGCGTCGCGGGCGGGGCATCTGCCGAGGCGACGATATCGACGGAGGAGATGAGAGCTCCGTCAGCATAATAGAATCGAGTACCGATCTTTTGTCCGCGCGAGATAGGCGCGACGATCGGTTCATCCCAGACGGTCAAAGCCAGTGCGGCTTCGGCCGTTTCTTTTTTTACGAGCGCGTAGAGCGTGTCGCCGAGCTGTCCGCGGATCGTCGGCACAAATCCGCCGATGAGCACCGCTTCGCCTGCGTCGTCACCTGCTAGACCGCCTGAAAGGAGCACATATTCGGAAAAGCCCCATTTAAGAAGCGCGACGGCGTCTTGCCAGCGGGTCGGATCGTTGAGCAGAACGGCGATATATCGGTGGTCATCTTTGTGCGCACTCGCGACAAGACACGCGCCTGCTTCGCCCGTCGTACCCGTCTTGATACCGTCGGCGGCAGGGTACTGCCAGAGGAGCTTATTCGTATTGCGAAGCGATCGGTGATGTGTACCTGCTGTATCTTCCCAGTCGATCTCGGCCGTCCGTTTCGCCACGATCTCGGCAAACGTCTTGTTCTGCATAGCACAGCGTGCGATCTTTGCCAGACTCTTTGCCGTCACGTAATGGTCGGGTGCGGGCAGGCCGTGCGGATTGATAAAGTGACAATCGTGTGCGCCGAGTGCATAGGCACGTGCGTTCATCTGCTCGGCGAACGATTCGACGCTGCCTGCCAGATGCTCGGCGATGGCAACGCCTGCATCATTGCCCGAACGAAGGAGAAGCCCCGTCACAAGCTCTTCAAGCGACAAGACCTGCCCTTTCTTTAGGTGCATACGCGAGCCCTCTGTTTTCGCGGCGCGGTCGCTGACGGTCACAGGCTCAGCAAGTCGTCCGCTCTCGATGGCGATAAGTGCCGTCAATATCTTCGTCGTGGAAGCGGGCGGCATTCGTTTGTCGCCGTGTTTATCGTAGACGACTTCGCCTGTCGCACATTCCATCAGAACGGCACTATGGGCGTGGTTCAGTACAGGCGGCGGTGCACTCTCTGCGGTCAGCGGGATCAATAAAAAAGCCATAAAGCAGAGTATCAATCTGTGCACCACACATCGCCTCCGAATCGTAAGATGGTCTATCTGTATGCGCTCTGCGCGGGCATCATACGTATTTTTCGCCGATGCGCGCATAAAGATAGCGCGAAGGAGGAATGAAGATGAGGTCGGCAAGAACGATATTTTTCGGCTCTCTCGTTGTCATGGCGGTACTCTTCGGCATCGGAGCCAATCGCTACGCGGCGCTCGATGAAGTCGTAGTAAGCCGTGCGGCAACTCAAGAGAAGATCGTCGCCGTCACGATCGACGACGGCCCGCATGATAAGGCGACACCGCGTATGCTCGAGGCACTTCGCGACACAGGCATCAAGGCGACATTTTTTATCTTGGGAAAAAGTGCCGAGGAGTATCCCGACTTGGTGCGCCAAGTGATAGCGGAGGGGCATGAGGTCGCTACGCACGGGTACAGCCATCGCAATATGGCGCGTATGTCGCGGGCAGAGTGCGCGGAAGAATGGGAGAAGGCAGAACGCGTACTGGCAGAGTTCGGCGTGCAGACAGACCTCTTTCGTCCGCCCGGCGGTGCATACGGCGAGGTGCTTGTCGAAGGGGCGAAAGAGCGCGGATACCATATCATCTTGTGGGACGTCGATCCGCGCGACTGGCAGGTGCCGTCTGATGACACCATCGCCGAACGCATCATGGCAGAGGTACGCCCCGGCTCTATCATACTACTCCATGACGGGCAGTATCCGATCCACAGTGCCGATGCCCTAAGGAAGGTCGCAGACCGCCTGAAAGCGGACGGCTACTCGTTCGTCACCGTCAGCGAGATGATGGGCATGTCGGCGGGCGGAGCAGAGTGAGGCTCGTGCGAAGCGTAACCGTAATACGGCACGAGCGAACGCCAATAGACGGCTATCTGCGCATCGTAGCGGTGCATCGCCGCCGTTCGTTCGTTACGCAGAGCTTGGATATGCGCGAGCAGATCGGGGGTGAACGTGTACGTTTCCGACTTGGGCACGGTCAGCGGTCTTGCGTATTCGGCAAGGCGCGTGGCGACCTTGACATTCGTGCGCCCTTCTTTGAGGAGAACGGCAGGCTCCAAGCGGTCGGAGCCGCGCATGCGATGTACAAGACAGTTCGGCTCGAGCGTTGTGATGACATTCGCATCGTCCCCCGTATAAATAAGCGCAGTATGGCAGGACGGACATTCTGACGCACCGTGCGGGAAGCAAGCATGGCACGAAACACAGACGATTTCGCTCATAGGAACACTCCTTTTCGATTTTTGGGAAAAACTTCATTTCTAGTTTGCCCGTAAAATGGTACAATATAAGCAAAGAGAAATCGAACGGAGGATATCACATGATAGCAAACAAAGAATTTGAAATGATGAATAGAGATGCGCTCCATGCGCTCCAAGAAGACCGCCTTGCCAAAACGGTGCGCTGGCTGTGGGAAAAGAGCGACTTCTACCGTACGCTCATGCAGGAACGCTACGACGATGAAAAATCCGTCAGCTTGGCGAACCTTGCCATGATGCCGCTCACGCGCCGCGCAGACCTCGAAAAAGAAGCACCGTACGGCCTTCTTACCTTCCCCATCACGACGGTCGAGCGTATCCATATCCTCGCAGGCCAGTCGGGTCACCTTGCCGCGTGCTATACGAACGGCGACATCGGCAAATGGATGGAACTTGTAACAAGACCGCTTCTCGCGGGCGGTATGAACGTCACGACGATCGTCGGCATGGTATCCGATTACGGTGTCAATCCCGACGGACTTGCGCTCCATTACGGTGCGGAGATCATCGGTGCGACGACGATCCCGCTTCCTGCGAACATCTATCGTCAGGTCGAAGCCGTCAAAAAGCTGTCTGTCAATGCGCTTGCAGGCTCTGTCGAAGACCTCGTACAGCTCGGTCACGCGCTCTACGGCCGCGGTAATATCGAATACGTGTTCGCTGTGATGCGCGCAGGCGACGAAGCACTCGCCGAAGAGCTTGCCACGCTCTACAAAGGCAAAATTACGAAGATACTCGCCGTTGACGAAGTCATGGGCGCAGGCGTTGCGTTCGACTGCGGCAATGGCTGGCATATCGCCGAAGATGCATTCTTCGCAGAGATCGTCGATGCAGACGGTGAACCTGTCGAAGACGGTACGTGCGGTCAGCTCGTTCTTACTACGCTCGTACGCGAAGCAATGCCGCTTATCCGTTACGCAACGGGCATCGAAGGCACACTTACGCGCGAGGTGTGCGACTGCGGTCGTACAACAGTACGGTTTCACGTGAAAAAGAACGGATAAAAAAGAGCCTTGTCGGATAAAATAGCGTCGGAGGTGGTACGATGTTTCATATGAAAAGCATGGGGCATATGTCGATGCCGAGTATGATGCATGACTGTCGCGTTCGCAAAGGCATTACGATGATGGCGGCAGGATTCGTTATGGTTCAGGCCGCACGCGTACTCTATCACGAACTTGTCGATTGACTTCCTCCGCTAACGAAAAATCCCCTGCACCGAATGTGGTGCAGGGGATTTTGGTTTTGTGTGGGAAACTCGTTTTAGCGAGCCATCAATTTTGCTACGCGCGCGGCAAAGTCGATGGGGTCTTCCGGCAGGATGCCTTCGATAAGGAGTGCCTGATCGTAGAGCATCGAGCAGTATTCACCGAACGTATCCTTGTCATCTGCGCTGTGGATCGACTGAAGCGTCGTGAACAGCTTGTGATGCGGGTTGAGTTCGAGGATACGCTGTGCCTTGAATACGGGCTGGTTCGCTTCGGCGAGAAGCTGTTCCATCGCAAGGCTGACACCTTGCTCTGCGCTGACGAGGCAGACAGCACCCGATTTGAGGCGTGTCGAAAGACGGACTTCGGATACCTTTTCGGCGAGGGCTTCTTTGATATCTTTGAGAAGCGCGTCGTTATCTTTTGCGAGCGTTTCGGCTTCCTGTTTTTTCTCTGCGTCGATATCACCGAGATCGAGGTCGCCGCGGCTGATGGAGTGGAACTTCTTGCCTTCGTATTCGCGCAGTGCTTCGAGCGTGAACTCGTCTACGTTGTCCGTCAGATAGAGGACCTCGATATTTTTCTCGCGGAGAAGCTCCATCTGCGGAAGGCGTTCGATCGTTGCGCGGTCTTTGCCTGTTGCGTAGTATATGGACTTCTGCTCATCACGCATACGGCCGATGTACTCCTTGAGCGTCGTGAGGGCATGGTCTTCATTCGACGACGGGAAGAGGAGCAGGTCTTTCAGTTTATCGTGCGACGTGAAATCGGTGTAGATGCCGATTTTGAGCGTACGACCGAATTCTTTCCAGAACGATTCGTATTTTGTACGGTCTTTTTCGAGCTTTTTCGCAAGTGTCTTGAGAATCGTTTTTTCGAGGTTCTTGCCGATCAGCTTCAGCTCGCGGCTCTGCTGGAGAAGCTCACGCGAGATGTTGAGCGAGAAGTCGGGCGAATCGACAAGACCGCGAACGAAGCGGAGATATTCCGGGAGAAGCTCTTTGCACTGCTCCATGATGAAGACGTGGCGCGAGTAAAGCTGTACGCCGGAGCTGAAGTCAGGGTGATACAAGTTGAACGGTGCACTCGTCGGGAGATAGAGGAGTGCCGTATACTCGACCGTACCTTCGGCTTTCGTATGGATCACGTCCATCGGGTCTTCCCAGTCATGGAACTGGTTTTTGTAGAAGTCGTTGTATTCTTCCGCCGTGATATCGCTTTTGGCGCGTGTCCAGAGCGGTTTCATCGAGTTGAGCGTGCGAAGTTCCGTCACCGTCTTTTTCTCGCCGCCTTCGACGATGTTGCCGTCTGCATCACGTTCGGGCTCGACGCGCGATACGTTCATGCGGATCGGGTAGCGGATATAGTCGGAGTATTTTTTGACGAGCTCTGTAAGGCGATACGTCTGGAGGAAATCTTCTTCACCGCCTGCGAACTCTTCCGTCAAGTGGAGCGTGATAGCCGTACCGACGGACGGTTTGTCCGCTTCTTCGATGGTGTACGTGCCGTCGCCGTTCGATTGCCATTTGACGGCCTTGTCGGAGCGGGCGGAACGCGTGAGGAGCGTGACTTTGTCTGCGACCATGAACGCCGAATAGAAGCCGACACCGAACTGACCGATGAGGTCTTTGTCTTGTGCTTCGCCTGCTTCCTGCATTTTTTCGAGAAACGCTTTTGTGCCCGATTTTGCGATCGTACCGATGTTGTCATTAACTTCGTCATACGTCATGCCGATACCGTTGTCGGCAATGGTAAGCGTGCGCGATGCGACGTCGGGGATAAGATAGATCTCGCGTTCGGCATCGTCCATCAGATCAGGCTCGGTCAAGGCCGCGAACTTCAGCTTGTCGATCGCGTCCGATGCGTTGGAGATCAACTCGCGAAGGAAGATCTCTTTGTTCGTATAAATGGAATGGATCATCATATCCAGAATCTTTTTCGTTTCTGTCTGAAACTCTCTCGTTTCTACTGCCATGTGATAGGCTCCTTTCGTTAAAAAAGAATTATTAGCACTCTCTGTCGTTGAGTGCTAATCCCTGCTATCATCATACTCTATTCAAGCTGGAAATGCAAGGAAAAGTTTTCATTTCGCGGGCGGTTGTGCTATCATAAAAGGAGAGAAAGGCGGAGATCATAATGTATCAGACTCAGTTATACCAACAAGATATCGCGATGGCAGATTTTATCGCGAAGTATCAGGATATCGACAAATTCATGGCATATTGCCGTGAGTGCCCCAATTATAATGCGCGGTGGTCGTGCCCGTCCTTGTCGTTCGACGTAGGCGAGATGCTTGCAAAATACGACCGTGTCCATCTCGTGGGACTGAAGATGACGTACGATGAGATGACGATCGCTGCCGCCGACACGCCCGAGAAGGTGAAGTCGGTCACGTGGGATACGCTGTTCGTTGAAAAACGCGCTCTCGAAGAAACGCTTCTTGCTGTAGAGGGCGAGACAGACGGCAGTAGAGCGTTATCGTCGGGCGGCTGTCACTACTGTGATACGTGCGCGCGGACAGAAGGGAAAGAGTGTGTCTATCCCGATAAGATGCGCTACTCGCTCGATGCGTTCGGCTTTGACCTGACCGCCATCACCGCCGACCAATTCGGTATCGACCTCTGCTGGTCGAAAGGTGCGCTCCCGCCGTACTATACGCTTATCCATGCACTCCTTCTGCCTGTCGGAAGCGACATAGATACGACTGCACTCACCGAGCGTATCCGAGAAGAACACACAAAACATATCGCGAAATAAAAATGAAAAAAAGTAAAACTTTTTCACGAAAAACACTTGCATTTTTCGCGGATATCGGTTATTATAATCAAGTAGCGCCGATTTAGCTCAGTTGGTAGAGCAGCTCATTCGTAATGAGCAGGTCGTAGGTTCGAGTCCTATAATCGGCTCCACATGATAAGTCAAGGCTTCCGAAGATTCGGAAGCCTTTTTTGTTATGTATATCAAATAAAGGAGCAGGGCGGTACTCTTTTTATGATGCAGCATTTCTTGTCGAAGATGGCAAAATGCGCTACAATAAAGGTATCCTGACAGAAATGATGGTGTTGCTGATGAATCGTTGCAAGAGTTGTAATACCGAACTTGGCGAAGGGATGTCGTTTTGCCCGTCGTGCGGTACGCGTCAAGTGATATGCCCTGCCTGCGGACAGCCGCATCTTGAAGAGAGTCGATTCTGTTCGATGTGCGGTGCGATGCTGACCAAAGCGGAAGCAGAGCCGACGGTCGAAGATGATCTGTGCGCTACGCAGAAGATCGTCCTGCCGCCGCCCGCCGAGCTGGAACGCGAAGAAGTCGTATATGATGATGAATCGCAGAGAAGCTGGTACCAGAAAAATCGCAGACCGCTCCTCCTCGGTGCGATATTCGTAATATTGATTGCCGTCTTGTCGAGCTGGTTTTTCTCATCGCAGATGCGCGAGGACGAATACCAAGCGCGCATGGTGACCGTCTGTGCTGACATGACTGCCATCAACGAAGATGTTCTTCGTCAGATGGACAGACTGGACGAAAAGAACCGTACGCAGATCGCGAGCCACTTGGTCAAGCATCTTGAAGTCGTACAAAAGATAAAAACAGAGCAGGCGGAGCTTCGTGCACCCAAAAGTCTGTCCGAAGAACAGACAAAAGTCGCCCGCCTCTTGATACTCGAAGAACAGATATTATCGCAGATAGAAATATTCTGCCGCGAACCGCTGTCTGCCGACCCGTCGGAAGGCAGTCAAATGGTAGCCGAATGGGCAAAAGAAGCCGACGGCCTGTGCCGTGATATCGCGCTTGAAGCGCCGTTTGCGAAGATGCCGAGCCTGTCACGTGCTGTAGGACCGCTTCATGCAATGATGGAAACGGAACGCAAGCTCGAAGAAGAACGACTGAAACAACTGGCGATGCGCAAAGCGTATATCGAAAAAATGGATGAGATCATAAAAGAGTACGAAGCTGAAAAAGGTGCACTCTCGTCGATGCTCGAAAGAGCGCGTGCAGGGTCGATATCGAGTGAAGCGTATCGTGCATCCGTTGCCGCCGCGCGCGACAAGCGTGAATTGCTCCGCAGTCGTGTCCGCTCGCTCGAAGTGCCCGACGAAGCACAAGAGCTGACGGCGAAACTCGATGCGGCTCTTACTGCAAGCCTTCATTACTGCGATACGATGGACGAGCTTGCCAATCCGCTCCTTGCTATCCTGCAGGGACGCGATATCTACGCGGAAGCGCGCAATATCGACAGACAGGTGCAAGAAGCATACGGTGCATTCCGTACGCAATACGAAACGTACAAAACAGAAAACGAAGAACCGCAAGACAGCGAACCAAATACCGATACCCAAGAAGAAAAGCCTGCACGATGATGTGCAGGCTTTTGCCGTATGCGCGTATTTTAAAAAGACGTGCCGTCCTTTTACAGTTCGTTCGTTGGCGGAAGGCATATCTCGTCTTCGCAGACGTAGTAGGTGGGCAGGTCGTTCTTGATCGGATAATCGCTGTCGTCCGTATAGCGAAATGCCCAGTCGGTGCGGATGCGGACATCGGGCGAATCACCTTCGGGCGTGGCGCAGACGATCTTGCGGACGGGAAGTGCGCTGTACAGATAGAACGAGAAGCCCGCGGGATATGTGCCTGCTTCGCCGTTCATGTAGGCGCGCTGTTTCGTCTGTTCGTGGCGGAATCGCTCGTCACCCGTCAGAAGTGCCAGTCGTGATAAGTTGTAGTGCATCACGGAATTGCCCGACGGCATCGCACCGTCAACGGCTTCCTTCAAGCGCGTGGGAAGCTGTTCGTTCTCTTTGCCCGAGAAGTAGAAGCCGCCTTCCTCCGCATCGCCGAAATCATCGAGTGCGCGGTGCATAAGCTCTGCGGCGCGCGTCAAATAGTCGCTGTTTTGCGTTGCCTGATGGAGTGCGAGAAGCGCGAAGATAACGTACGCATAATCGTCGAGATACGCAGCAGAATAGCGGTGATCCGCCATACGCCCTGCGTAGAGAAGCGTACCGTCGGAGAGCGATTCGGTCAGATGCGCCATCGTCCGCTCGGCTGTGCGGATATAGTCCTCGCGTGAGAGGATACGGCCTGCCGCCGCGTAAGCGCTGACTGCGAGCGCATTCCAGCCGAGGAGGATCTTGCGGTCTGTTTCGAGATGCATACGCTCCTTGCGATAGTCGTAGACCTTCTTGCGGAGCGTGTCCATGTCGACGGGCGCATCTTTGCCGATAAGATTCGGGATGCTTTTGCCGTCGAGATGACCGCCTTTTACGATATTGTACGCATCGCAGAATCGTCTGCCGTCCTCCTCGCCGAGAAGCTCCGTCATCTCTTCGGGCGTGAACGTGTAGAACGCGCCTTCGCCGTGCGGAGAATCGGCATCCTGCGCCGCATAGAACGCGCCGTATTCGTCCTGCATCTCTCGTTCGAGATATGTGAAGATGCGCTCTGTGATATCGGCATATTTTCGCTTGCCCGTCTGCTCGTACGCCACGGCATACGTGTACGCAAGAAGCGCATTGTCGTAGAGCATCTTTTCAAAATGCGGAACGAGCCAGAAACGGTCGGTCGAATAACGGCAGAACCCACCGCCGATATGGTCGAAGATACCGCCGCGATACATCGCATCGAGCGTTGTTTCGGCAAGCGGTGCATCGGTAGAGAGAAGGAGAAGCAGATTTTGCGGGCAGGGGAACTTCGGCTCGTCGCCGAAACCGCCGAACACGGAATCGAACGAATCACGAAGCGCGTCCACGCCTTTTTCGATCGGTGCCTGACCGAACGAACGCGGTGCTTTCGGCATCTGTGACAGCAGCTCTGTCAGCTCCTCTGCCGCCGAGGAGAGCTCACGGCTGTTAGACTTCCAGAGTTTCGATATCTCACCTAAGAAATGCTTGAAATTCGCAGGGCGCAGGTACGTTCCCGCCCAGAACGGCTTTTTGTCTGCCGTCATCAAGATAGACAGCGGCCAACCGCCGCGCCCCGTCATCGTCTGACACGCGCGCATATAGAACGCATCGACATCGGGACGCTCCTCACGGTCAACTTTTATCGAGATAAAATGCTCGTTGAGTACGTCTGCGATCTCCTCCGACTCGAAGCTCTCGTGCGCCATCACGTGGCACCAATGGCACGTCGAATAGCCGATGCTCAAAAAAATGGGCTTATTCTCCTCGCGTGCGCGTCGGAATGCTTCTTCGCCCCACGGGAGCCAATCTACGGGATTGTGCGCGTGCTGCCGAAGATACGGGCTTGTTTCATGTATCAAAGCGTTTGTTTTCGTCATACTATCACCTCTTTCGTAGTGTTGCCGATGCGCAGTGCAAATAATCGCGTCGGCAGGAATTTATTTGCATGAAGCGAAAAAGTAACATATAATCAGGACAACGATAAAATGATCGGAGGACATCATGGAACTTATTATGCTTGGAACAGGCAACGCAGGTGTTGCCAATATCTATAACACGTGCTTTGTACTGAAAGGCGAAAAAGAAAATCTCCTCGTCGATGCGGGCGGCGGCAACGGCATCTTCGGCCGACTGAATCGGGCAGGCATCGCACTTCAGTCCATCCGCGATATGTATATCACGCACAGCCACACAGACCATATCCTCGGTGCCGTCTGGGTCGTGCGCCGTATCTCCGCGATGCAGCGCGAAGGCAAATACGAAGGCATCTTCACCGTCTACTGCCACGATGTCGCGGCAGAGTCCTTGGAAACCATCTGCCGACTGACCTTGTCGAAAAAAGACCTCAAAGCACTCGGCAGTACCATCATCATTGAGCGCGTCGTCGATGGTGACAAACGCACCGTACAAGGTATGGAACTGACCTTCTTTGACATCTTCTCGACGAAAGCAAAACAGTTCGGCTTTACGGCGATCCTTCCTGACGGACAAAAGCTCGTTTGCCTCGGTGATGAGCCGTATAACGAAGCGTGCCACGAATATGCGAAAGATGCCGACTGGCTGATGAGCGAAGCCTTCTGCCTCTACGGCGACCGCGACATCTTCAAGCCGTACGAGAAAAACCATAGCACCGCACTCGATGCAGGTCGCCTCGCACAGTCCCTCGGCGCGAAAAACCTTATCCTCTACCATACGGAAGAAAAGACCATCGCGACAAGAAAAGAAACCTACACCGCCGAAGCCAAACAGGAATACGAAGGCACTGTCTACGTGCCCGACGATCTGGAAGTGATCGTGCTCGGATAAAAGATACCAGCAAAGTATTCTTTGGTAATATCATAACCGATAAGGTATATTTTTGCAAGCGAAATAAAAAAGACACGTACTCTTTGTGAGATGAGTGCGTGTCTTTTTGTCTGTGCGGTGGTCAGCGGATTATCATAACGGGACATTCGGCGCGGATGAGGACGCTTTGACTGACGCTGCCGAGAAGGATCTGTTTGGCTTTGGACAGACCGCGGCTTCCCATGACGATAAGGTCGGCGCGCTTGTCTTCGGCGATATTGAGGATGCGGCGGGCGGGGTTGCCGATTTCAAGCAGAATGTCGGCAGTCAGACTGCTTGGCAGTCGGCGTTCGGCATCGCGAAGGACAGAGTAGCCTTTTTGTTTGATCTCTTCGGGGATATAACCACCGCCGCTGACTTGTTCGAAGGCTGACATATGTGTGTTGAGATCGACGATGTAGACGATCGTCAGCTTGGCGGAGAAGGCTTCGGCAAGTGCGATGGCGCGGTTGAGTGCGCGGTCGGCCGCCGAAGAACCGTCAACGGGGACGAGGATAGAGGTGAATACGTTTGTCATGCGGATACCTCCTTCGATTGCTGGAGTTCTTTTTGTGCGCGTTTAAAGCGCAGGTAGAGGAGCAGAGTGAGTACGGCGATGTAGCAGAGGTACGCGCTGTATTCGCCGATACATTCAAGAAAGGGTGCGCCGCGCTGGGCGACATCGCGGAAAAGGCGATATGACCAGACGAGCGGGAAGATGTTCGATACGAACTGAACGGCGGGCGGTACAAGGTTGAGCGGCCCGCTGGCACCACCGAGGATGAAACCGCCCGGGATGAAGAGGATCATGCGGCTGATGGCTACCCCGGGATTCGGTGCACCCCAGCCGATGAGAAGTGCGGCAAGGGCGACGCTGACTGCCGTCAGGATGATGGCGGCAAGTATCTGCGGATAACTGCCTGCGAAGGACAGGTCGCCGAGCAGTGCTGTCAGACCGAAGCCCAAGAGGATCGATACGGTAAAGCAGACGATGTACGGAATAAGACGCGACAGCAGACTGAAAAAGCCTCGGTTCGTTTCGCGTTCCCATGCGTGCATCAGCTTGAGGCGCGGTACCATACCGATAGTAGCGAATACGAGAAACATCGAGCCGAAGAAGATGAGAAAGCCGAACGTCGACGAGTTGCTGTGTGCATCGACAGGATTGAAGAGGAGACGCTCTTTCAGGGCGATGCTCTGAAGTACTGCGCTCGTTTGGTCTTTGTTCAGGCCGAGCGCACCGAGATGCTCTGCTCCGCTCATCACATTGATCGTGCCGATGACTTCATTCAGGCCCTCTTTCAGGTGACCCGTCTGTGCGACATTGAGATTGTCGTAGAATACGCCGATATTATTCGGTGTGAGGCTGTAACGATTTTTCTCGAAATCGCGCGGTATGTAGATGACGGCGATATGCTCATCATGATACATCAGCGTTTCGGGATCGGTCGGCGTGTGAAGGACTGTCTTGATATCGAGATACGGCGAGGTAGAGAGTTGTTCGGTGAACGTCTGGCTCAAACGGGAGTTATCAAGGTCGATCACGGCGACGGGGGCATTTTTGGCATAGTTTAAGGGGAAGGCGATCGTAAACAGCACCGTCACCACGATGGCGATCGTCATGGCAACTTTGTGATACGGCATCCCCATGCCTGATAAGAGAAATTCTATCTCATCGTGCAGTGATCTCATCGATATCCACCTTTACTGTCATACCGGGACGTACGCCGTCCTGCGCCTCGGTATAGATGCGAACTTGAAACGAAGATAGGTCGGACTGCCCTTTTTCACGGCTCATGCGAATATCGGCAAAGCCCGGTGCCGCGCTGATGAGGCGGATCTTCCCTTCGACATCGCGCTCTGTTGCAATGAGCGTACCTGTGATCGTATCGCCGTCACAGAGCGACGCTGCCTGCGTTTCATCGAGATAAATATCATAATAATAGCGGTTCGATTCCAAAAGGATAACGGGCGCATTCGGAGATACCATCTCGCCTTCTTTAGCAATGAGCTTCAAGATCTTGCCGTCCTCGGGCGCACGAAGCGTCAGACGTTCTTTTTGTACGAGAAGCTCCTTCAGATAAACAGCGAGCTGTTCGCGCTGACAGATAAGAGTTTCCAGCGTGTTGCGTTCGTTGGCGATGCTGCGGCGATTCTGCTCGATCGTCGGCAGGATAAGACCGTCGGCACTTGCTGTCATCATCACCTGCGTGCGTGCCGCATCGCTCGTTCCTGCAAGCGACTCATTCAAAGCCTGTTGTGCGCGGAGCTGTTCTGCACGTGCGACATCGAGTGCCATCTGTGCATTGTCAAGCTCGAGCTGGCTGATCGCACCGTCGGTAACGAGTGCGGCCATGCGGTCGTAATAGAGCTGTTTGTTCGCGTACGTTGCATTGGCGGCGTCAAGTGCCTGCTTCTGCTGTTCGATCATGCGATAAGCCTGCTCCTCCGCTGTGAAGGTGCGACTGTAATTGATGTCGATATCGCCTGACTGTCGGCGTATCTGTGCATCAAGCTGGGCGAGCTGAGCCTCTGCCTTCTCGATGGCAAGATCGGTATCGGTACTGTCGAGCACCATCAGGATATCGCCTTTCTTAACATATTGCGATTCGATAACATGTTCCTCTGTCAGTTTACCGCCGACGTTTTGGAACGCGACCTGCACCTGCTCTGCCGTCAAGATGCCTTCCCGTTCTTTTTGATTCATCGAGATCGAATCCTTACCGATCACGGTAAACGCAAGCGAGCCTAGGATCGCGACCGCGGCAAAGGCAGCAATAACGGTGCGGACGATTTTGTTGTTGTTCACGTAAAGGACACCACCTTATAACAAAGATAAATGATTAGCCGACTAACTATCTGGCTGAAAAAAAGAACTTTTCCTGTCGGCAGTCAGGAAAAGTCAAGTTTGCGCAGAAGGCGGAGCAGTTCTTCCTGCTCGTCTGTCGTTAAGTTTGATACGAGGGAAGAAGCGCGTCGATAATGCTTTGGCAGGACTTCCTCTAAGAATGCGCGACCTGCATCGGTGAGCAAGACCTTTTTACTGCGTCCGTCATGTTCTTCGCGTTTCAGCTCGGCAAGTCCGTCGCGTGTCATGCGCGATACCATGGCACTGATCGTTGCGCGTGTGACACCGCTTCGATCGGCAAGTTGTGACGGTGTGATGCCTTCGGGTTCTTGGTACAAGGTAATCATGACGACCAGTCTGCCTTCCGAAAGCCCGTATTCTTCCGTTAATTGTTGGAATATCTTTTTTTGTACACCGTCAGATGCCCATGCCAGTTGGATCTGCACTTCGACTGCCGAAACATCGACTTCGCCGGGGAACTTGCGAACGAATTCTTTGAGCGATTCACGTGATGGGATAATACGCTTGTTGATATCCATGGCAGTTCCTCCTTGATAGTTAGTCGGCTAATTATAAGGCTAGTATAACAAGGAGGGTGGTGTTTGTCAATCGGAAAGGGGAAAACAGGCAATGTAAATGAGAGGACAATCATGTGCATATAAACACATCTATATGTGTAAAACGCATAAAATAAGACGAAAAATATGTTGCAGGACAGATGGAGATGTAGCGTGTTCACGGTAGGCGGATAGACGCGGCGATCAAAGCGGAGGGGGCGTCGCTTGGGGTAGAGTGGAAGGGGCTTGTGCGATGGCAGGCGCTGTTGGGGCAGGGTGGGCGACGCTGTCTGACGGGCGTTGTCGGTATCGGTGGGGGTTGGTCGGCGGCGGTCATCAGACGGTTGGCGGGCGGTGTATCAAGCGGTGCATCGTACGGCGTGTCGGCAATCGGTTGATGCAGGCAAAATAAAAGAGCGGATCCTGCTTCATACGAACTAAGCGGAACCGCTCTATGCTTTATTATTCGATATTTTATCTTCTATCATTATACGAAGACGCCAATCGCTGCGCTAAGTCCTACGAATACGCCTACACCTACAACCATCAATGCGAA
>JAFSAX010000019.1 GCA_017442105.1 Selenomonadales bacterium
GGAAACATAGAAGAAGGACTTTTATAAATAAGAAGGGTTTGGTTGTATGCCATTTCAAGTTACGGGACTGCTCAGCACGATCACACCGCTCGATATATTGGATATTTTGATCGTTGCTTTTATTTTGTATAAAATGTATATGGGTGTTAAAGATACAAGAGCATTAGCACTCTTAAAAGGTATCATCGTTTTGCTCGTCATCACGCTTCTCAGCAAGGTGCTTGAGCTTTATGTGATCTATTGGTTATTGCAAAAATTGATGACGATGATGCTTGTTGCGCTTCCTGTTGTGTTCCAACCGGAGCTTCGTCGTGCGCTCGAACATCTTGGTCGCGGACGACTGTTTAAGAAACAAACATTCCTCGATACGGAAGAAACGGAAACGTTCCTTACGCATATCGTCAATACGGCAAGTGCCTTGTCACAGAATAAGATCGGTGCACTCATGGTCTTAGAACGTGAAACGGGGCTTGGTGATTATGCCGATACGGGCGTTAAGATCGACGGTATCGTATCATCGGAATTTCTTATCAACGTATTCATTCCGAATACACCGCTCCATGACGGTGCTACGATCATTCGCGGGAATCGCGTAGTTGCGGCAGGATGTCTTTTGCCGCTCACCGATGACCGCACGCTCAACAAAGAGCTCGGTACGCGTCATCGTGCGGCGATCGGTATGACGGAGCAGACAGACAGCGTCGTTATCGTCGTCAGCGAAGAAACCGGCATCATCTCGCTTGCTCGCGAAGGCCGTCTGACACGCTATCTCGATAAAGAAACGCTCAAAGAAACGCTTCGTCCGCTCCTCAAAGAAAGCGGTACGAGCCTTAGCGACTTGTTGAATTGGAGGCAGTTCAAATGGTGAAATTTGCCAACAACAAAGATAATATTGCCAAATTGACAGCACTCATTACGGCGATCGTATTGTGGTTTATCGTTATGAATGAACAGAATCCACCCGCCGATGCGACGTATCAAGTACCGCTTCATGTACGCAACGTGCAGGCTGAACATTTCATCAGCAATAATAATGAATCGGTCGATGTCGTTGTGCGCGGGCCGCGCAGTATCGTCGGTTCTGCGTCGGTAGACGAATTTTATGCGTATATCGATATGGCACAATTGCCAACAGGCCATCATAAGGTAAAAGTACATGTCGTTACACCGTCGGGACTGGAGCTGATCGGATCGACTCCCGACAAATGTGAAGTAACGCTCGATAAGATGGTCAAAGAAAAACGGAAAGTGGAACTTGCGTACTCGGGTCTGGCAACAGAAGGTGTCAAAGTTGATGAAGTCAAACTAGATGTAGAAGAGGTAACACTGAATGGACCGAGCCTTGTTCTTGATCGCGTAGAAAAAGTCATCGCACATATCGACCTTGCGAACAAAGGTCAGGATTTTGCCGAAGATGCGGTTTTGAAGGTCGTTGACAGTGAAGGTAAAGAGATAACAGGTCTGACGATCACGCCGAACCAAGCGACGATCAAAGGCAAAGTCATTTCGGTGCCTGTCAATAAGACGGTCGATGTGAATTTCCAGATGGTCGGAGATATGCCGTCGGGACTTGCATTAAAATCGATCAAAGCCAATATCGATCAGATCGTTATCAGCGGATATCGTCCGAATCTTGAAGGCATTACAGCACTTCAGACGGAGCCGCTCAATTTGTCGAATATTACAAGCAGTACAACAGTAGACCTAAAAGTACTTCTGCCGGAAGGCATCACGACAGAACAAAAAACGATCACTGTATCGGTCGATGTTGTTCGAAAAGCCAGATAAAAGAGAGGGAACATCGTGCTCAGAATAGCCAATTTGCGCGTGTCCATCGACAATAAGAAGAACCTTGCGGTTCTTGCTGCGAAAAAATTAAGAATACCACCTCAAGCTGTGCTTGGGGTGGTTGTTGTGCGAAAAGCAGTCGATGCAAGACGCAAACAAAACATTACATTTGTATATACGATCGACGTGGCGGTATCGGGTCGCGAGAAGGATGTGCTGAAACGTGCTGCTTCAAACGATGTGCGGATCGCACCGCCCGCGGAAGTATTCGCACCGACGTTTGGTGCGAAGAAGATGAACGCTCGCCCTGTTATCGTCGGATTCGGCCCTGCGGGAATGGTAGCAGGTCTTGTACTTGCCAAGTACGGCTATGCACCGCTCATCTTAGAACGTGGTGCATGCGTAGAAGACAGACAAGCGGCGATCCGTCATTTTGAACAGACAGGCGAGCTTGATGTGCGAACGAATATCCAGTTCGGCGAAGGCGGAGCGGGGACATTCTCCGATGGAAAGCTGACGACACGTGTCAGCGACAGCCGGATGCGAACGGTCTTGGAGATGTTCGTTGCGGCAGGTGCACCTGAAGAGATACTCTATGTGAACAAACCACACATCGGTACGGATAAGCTCTGTACGATGGTAAAAAATATCCGCGAAGAGATAAAAAGGCTCGGCGGTGAGGTGCGGTTCGGTGCGCAGGTAACGGATGTACGTCTTGAAGACGGTACTGTTACGGCAGTCGAAGTGAACGGTGCGGAGATGATCGAAGCGTCGGTCGTGCTTCTCGGTATCGGTCACAGCGCGCGCGATACGTATCGTATGCTCCATGCGAGAGGTCTGGCGATGGAGGCAAAACCGTTCTCCGTCGGTGTCCGTATCGAGCATCCGCAAGAGCTGATCGACCGTGCGCAGTACGGCGAAAGCGCAGGTCACCCTGCACTCGGTGCGGCAGACTATGCGCTCGTCTATCATGACAAGACGAATGGCCGAACGGCGTACTCATTCTGTATGTGCCCGGGCGGACAAGTCGTCGGGGCTACCTCGGTAGAAGGCGGTGTCGTCACAAACGGTATGAGCGTATTCGCGCGTGATTCGGGTGTGGCTAACAGCGCGCTCGTCGTCAATGTAGAACCGTCGGATTGCGGTGACGGAGTCCTTTGCGGTGCGGACTTCCAAGATAAGTGGGAGCGACGGGCATATGAAGTCGGCGGCTCAAGCTACCATGCACCGTGTCAGACAGTCGGCGATTTCTTAAACGGTACGGAAGGGACACCGTTTCTCGTAGAACCATCGTATCGCCCCGGTGTCATACGTGCGAACCTGACGGACTGCCTACCCGAATTTGTTACAGATACGCTTCGTCATGCACTTCCCGAATTTGGCAAAAAGATACGCGGATTCGACCACGAGGGAGCCGTCATGACGGGAATCGAAACGCGCACCTCGGCACCTGTTCGCATTCGACGCGGAGATGATCTTCAGTCGGAAAACACGAGCGGTATTTATCCGATGGGCGAAGGTGCAGGCTACGCGGGCGGTATCATGAGTGCTGCGCTTGACGGTCTGCATACAGCAACAAAAATCATGGCAGAATATCGACCTTTATCATAAAGTGAACGAAAAGGAGACGAACAAATGGGAAAATTATTCGGAACAGACGGTGTCAGAGGCGTTGCCAACCGTGAAGTAACAGCAGAAATGGCATATCGTATGGGGTGTGCGGCAACAGCATATTTCGGACAGCATACACAGGGACAACCTGTTATCTTGATCGGACGCGATACACGTATCTCGGGTCAGATGCTTGAGGCGGCACTTGCGGCAGGTATCTGCTCGGCGGGCGGTAAAGCCATCCTCCTCGGTGTTATTCCGACACCGGCAGTCGCATATCTGGCAAGACTTTTGGGCGCACAAGCAGGCGTTGTCATCTCGGCATCGCATAACGTATTTTCTGATAATGGGATCAAATTCTTCGGCGGTGACGGATACAAACTCCTCGATGCCGTAGAAGCAGAGCTTGAAGAATTGCTCCTCGGCGGTCTTGATAAACTTGAAAAACCGATCGCTGAAAAAGTCGGTACGATCGAATATCGCACAGACCTCGCAGAAGAATATATCAAATATGCACTCAGCACTGTACAGGGTGACTTTAGTGGCATGAAGATCGTCGTAGACTGCGCGAACGGTTCGTCGTATGCCGTTACGCCTGAAGTGCTTCGTCGCCTCGGTGCAGAAGTCATCGTACTTCATAACGAGCCGAACGGTATCAACATCAACGACAACTGTGGTTCGGTCCACTTAGAGAGTCTGCAGGCGGCAGTCAAAGAGTATGGCGCAGACATGGGTATCGCGCATGACGGCGATGCAGACCGCTGTTTGACTGTCGATGAAAACGGCGAAGTCGTAGACGGTGACCATATGATGGCGATTTGCGCACTCAAGCTTCAGCGCGAAGGAAAGCTCGTTGACAATACGCTCGTAGCGACTGTTATGAGTAACATCGGTCTTCATCAGGCGATGAAAAAAGCAGGTATCCGTATCGAAGTAACAGCAGTCGGCGACCGCTATGTCCTCGAAAATATGCGTGCCAACGGCTACGTCCTCGGCGGTGAACAGTCGGGTCATATCATCTTCAGCGATGTCGCAACGACAGGCGACGGTCTCGTTACGGCACTCCAGATCGTACAGGCAGTTGCGCAGAGCGGCAAAAAACTCTCCGAATTGTCGGCGTGCATGGTCACGTTCCCGCAGCTTCTCGTCAACGTCCGTGTCAAAACGAAAGCGGGCTGGGAAACGAACGAAGCGATCCTTGCGGCAATTCGTGAAGGCGAAGCAGAGCTTGGCGATGCAGGACGCATCCTCGTTCGTCCGTCGGGTACCGAACCGCTCATCCGCGTCATGGCAGAAGGCCCTACGGCAGAAGTGCTTGATGCCATCGTCGGTAAAATTGCCGATGTCGTACGGAAAGAACAAGGCCAAGATTGACGGACGCACATTTTTGGA
>JAFSAX010000020.1 GCA_017442105.1 Selenomonadales bacterium
GTGTCTTACGTTTGCAAATGGTGACTCGCCAGGGAATCGAACCCTGAACCTACTGATTAAGAGTCAGTTGCTCTGCCAATTGAGCTAGCGAGTCGTGGATAAACAATATTAGAACAAGAATTCTAAATACTTGCTACTAATATAGTATACCGCATTTTCACTTAAATTGCAAGGAGTTTCCATTTTATTGTGCTGCAGGAGTTGCAGGTGTTTCGGCAGTCGGAGCTGTGCCTTCTGCTTGCTGTGCGTTATATGCTTCTTGTGCAGCTTTGATCTCTTCTTCAGTCGGCATAGCGATCGGTGCTTCACCGCGTGCTTCGTATTGTGCATCGGCATGCGCAAGATCGCGTTCGGTTACGCCAAGGCGAGAGGATAGGAAGATCGGTTCGATCACGAGATCGAGTTTTTCTTCACCGCGGAGAACTTTGAGTGTGAGAACTTCACCGCCGATATTCGTGCGGTTGAGAAGCGAATCAAAGTAAGCATAGCTCATTTTTTTCACTTTTTCACCGTTGATGGCAATGATCGCATCGCCTGCTTGAAGACCTGCCGCAAGTGCGGGGCTTTTGTCTGCGACTGCTTCGACTAAGACTTGTTTATTCTCGATCTGCGGAGCCGGTGTGAAGCCGAGCCAGTAACCGCCATTGTAGCTGATCTTCAGCTGACGAAGACAATCGAGTGTGTAGGCTGCTTCTTCTTCTACTTCAGCACGATATTTTTTCGGATATTTTTTCACTTTTTCCCACGAAAGTACAGAAACTTTTTCATCAGCCGTACCAACATTTGCTACGCGCTGAAGTTCAAGCGAGAGTTCTGTTTTTTTGATCGGATCCATTGCCGGATCCGGCTTTTCTGTTGTTTCTACTACACGATAGATGTGACGTGTTTTGGCATCGGTACCCCAATCGAGCGTACCGCTGTAATCAACTTCAAAGATCAATTCGTTATCGCCTGCAGGAAGTGATGTCATACCGCTGTTCGTTGCTACTTCGGTGATAACTTTTTTTACTTTATCGGCAGAAACATCTTCTAAGATGACTGTTTCTGCGGCCTGTGCAGGCATTACTGTGCTGAAGCACAAAAGAGAGAGTGCGCAAAGTGTTTTTTTCATCATAAGGTTTGTCCTCCTAATCGTCATTGTAGATACTTATTCTTGATAATTCGCGCGCAGGAAGGCGATCTCCTCTGCGTAGCCGTCAAGTTCGTTCGGCGTTTCGAGGAAGAACGGCAGATGACGCAGTTTGGGATGATTGATCACGCGGATGAGTGTATCAGCACCGATCTTACCTTCACCGATGCGAGCATGACGGTCTTTGTGAGCACTGCGATCATTAAGACTGTCGTTCAGATGGATCGCTTTTAAGCGGTCAAGGCCGATCACGCGGTCGAATTCTTCGAGTACGCCGTCAAGGTCGTTGATAATATCGTAGCCTGCATCGTGGATGTGGCACGTGTCAAGACATACGCCCATCTTATCCGACAGCGTTACGCCGTCTAAGATGGCACGAAGCTCTTCAAATGTTCTGCCGACTTCTGTACCTTTGCCTGACATCGTTTCCAACAGAACTGTCGTATGTTGGTCGGGCGTCAAGATCGCGTTGAGAAGTGCGGTGATCTGTTCGATGCCGACTTCTGCGCCTTGTTTGACGTGACTGCCGGGGTGAAAGTTGTAGAGATTGCCCGGGAGATATTCCATGCGACGAAGATCATCGCGCATCGTTTCTAATGCGAACTCGCGTGTCGAAGCATCGGCGGAGCAAGCGTTCAGCGTATATGGCGCGTGTGCCAAGAGTGTCGCGAAATTGTGCTCTTTTGCCAAGGCGAGGAAACGCTCAATATCGGCAGGGTCGATATCTTTTGCTTTGCTGCCGCGTGGATTGCGTGTGAAAAATTGAAATGTATTGGCATTGATGGAAAGTGCGGCTTTTCCCATCGCTTCGAATCCTTTTGATACGGATAAATGACAACCGATCTTTAACATTCAGCTACCTCCGATTATTAAAATCGTTTCTATTTTATCATAAAATTGAAAAAGTGAATAGACACATCACGGGAAAACGGATAGAATAAAATAAGAAAATTGTGACAATGATGGGAGGCGATTGGGTTGGACGTAATTGATGCACATATTCATTGTTTCGACTGTGAACCGTTTGAGCGGCTTGCGATAGAGGCAGGAGCAGCCAATACAATGGCAGCCTTGCAAGAAGAAATGGCGCGTGCAGGCGTTCGTCTTGCGATCGCGATGGGCAATGCAGGAGAAGATGAAGCAGCGGCAGTACCGCTTAGGACAAGCTGGCCGCTTGAAGGTCTGGCGATACCTGTTGCAGAGTGTCTTGGGATCCATGAGGACAGCCTCAATGCGTCGTCGGACAGTGAAGTGATAGACAGATTTGACAAGGCGATGCTACTTCCCGCAACGGTCGGCCTTAAGGTCTACGCAGGCTATCGTCCTATCCATGTGGCGGACAAACGATACCATCCGTTCTATGACTTGGCACGTGCGCATGATATGCCTGTCGTTATCCATACGGGTGAAACGGCTCTGCCTGAGGCACTTCTCAAGTATGCACATCCGCTTACTGTCGATGAACTGGCAGTACAGTTTCCTGATGTGAGGTTCGTCATGGCGCATACAGGCAATCCCTGGATCATTGACGCCGTTCAGGTCGCGCGAAAGAATCCGAACGTCTATCTGGAATTGTCGGGGCTATTTGCAGGGCGATTCGATGCGCGAGCAATGGCAGAAGAGGAAAAAGCGTATCTTGACTATATCCGCATGTGGACGAAGTACCTAGGCAGATACGACAAGATGCTCTACGGCTCGGATTGGCCACTCGTCAACCAAGGCGATTACCAAGAGCTGATGGCAACTGTGGTACCGAGCGTGCACCATCAGGCCTTCTTCTATGATAATGCGCGGGCAGTATTTCCCAAGGTCAAAATGATGCTTGGAAAGTGATTATTCGAAATAAAATAGATAATGTTTCCAAAATGGAATAAATGATTGAAAAATGCTGGTATTTTCTGAAAAAATCAAGTACAATAAAAATAGCGAACCTATTGAAAAAAAGAGAGGATAAGGTGATACGAATGAATGATAAAACAGTTGTATTGAACGGATTTCGCTTAAACTATGATAAAAAACTCGATTTATCGGTTCTGTCTA
>JAFSAX010000021.1 GCA_017442105.1 Selenomonadales bacterium
TACAGGGCCTACTACGACTTCTACATTATCGTCAGCGAACATTTCTGCCATGGACTGGCAGAGTTTTTCTGTATGTTTCGGGTGCTGGAGAACTTGGAATTTCTCAACATACATCGGGCTGTGAAGTCCCGAAGTAAGAAGGAAATGACCTTCCAAGATAGCACCTGTTTCGATAAATAACTGTTTTACTTCTTCTTGCGTCATCATTTGAATGCGCCCTCCATTTCTTCTAAGATGGCTTTCGCTGCTGCCTGACCGTCGGGTGCCGCCGTGATCGGACGACCGACGACGAGATGTGTCGAGCCTTGACGAAGTGCGCTCGACGGTGTTGCGATACGGCTCTGATCGTTGACTGCGGCGCCGACAGGACGTACGCCCGGAGTTACGATCAAGAAGTCATCACCGCATACACTGCGGATGGCAGAAGCTTCTTGCGGAGATGCTACGACACCGTCCATACCGCTTTCTTTTGCGAGGAGTGCAAGACGAACGACTTGATCGCTGATCTCGCACGTGTGTCCCATCTGTCCCCACTGCTCTTGGTTCATGCTCGTGAGAATCGTAACAGCAATGACCTGCGGACGTGCAATCGACAAACGTGCAGCTTCATCAGCAACAGCTTCGACTGCTTTTTGCATCATGAGGGAGCCGCCGCTTGCGTGTACATTCATCATGTTGGCACCAAGACGCGTCAAGGCACTGAGACCTTTGGCAACGGTGTTCGGAATATCATACAGCTTTAAGTCCAAAAAGACGTTTTTCTGCTGTTCTTTTAAATAATGGATGATCGATTCTCCAACCGAATAATAAAGTTCCATACCGACTTTGTAGTAAGATACGCTGTCGTCTAAGGAAGTTACGAGCTGTTTGACAGGTTCGTCACTGGAGTAATCGAGTGCTACGATCAATCTATCTTTCATCTTTTATGCTCCTATTATCCGATTTTGACTTGACCAACGATGTCTTGAATCGATTTGATTCCGCGTGCATCGAGATATTCATCGATACCGCGCGTTACGTCCATCGCGACTGCAGGATTAACGAAGTTGGCCGTACCGATGGAGACGGCACTTGCACCTGCCAGGAAGAATTCGATGGCATCTTCTGCCGTCATGATACCGCCCATACCGATAATGGGGACTTTGACCGCTTGTGCGACCTGCCATACCATACGGACAGCAACAGGTTTGACAGCAGGACCCGAGAGTCCGCCAACGATGTTGCCGAGGACAGGTTTCCACGTTTTCGTATCAATGACCATGCCGAGGAGCGTGTTGATCATCGAGATGATATCTGCACCTGCATCTTCGACATATTTTGCCATTTCAACGATATCAGTCACGTTCGGAGACAGTTTGACGATGACAGGAAGGTTCGTGTGTTTTTTGACTTCACGAACGACTGCCGCCGCACTTTCGGGACGTGTACCAAAGGCGATACCGCCTTCTTTGACGTTCGGACAAGAGATATTAAGCTCGAGTGCGGCTACGCCGTCAACGGAGAGCTTCTCTGCCAAAACGCCGTATTCTTCCACGGTAGAACCCGACATATTGACGATGACGGGAAATTCATACCGTTTGCATTGCGGAAGGATCGTTTTGATAAATGTATCGGAACCCGGGTTTTCGAGACCGATACAATTAAGCATACCAGCAGGGGTCTCTGCGATGCGAACGCCTGCATTACCACTGCGCGGATTGAGTGTCGTACCTTTGACTACGACTGCACCGAGGTCGTTGAGGTTCATAAAGTCGGCGAATTCGATACCGAAACCGAATGTGCCCGATGCTGTCATAACAGGAGTTTTCATTTGAAGGCCTGCCAAATTGACTCTTAAATCTGCCATTTAAAAGACCTCCTCTGCCAAGAATACAGGTCCGTGCGAGCAGACCTTTTTGCGCGTGCCGTCTTTTGCTTCGCACGTACACGAGAGGCATGCACCAAGACCGCAAGCCATGTGTTTTTCGAGCGAAACATAGCAAGGTACTTGATATTCTCTTGCGATTTCGGCAACGCGTTTCATCATGATCTCGGGGCCGCAGGTGCAGATAGCATCATACGATTTTTCCGCAAGGATCTGCGGGAGTGCATCGACGGTAAAGCCTTTCAGTCCCATCGAGCCATCGTCCGTCGTGACATAGATATCTTCACACGCGCCGTAGTAGCTCGTCCAGAAAAGATCATCTTTTGTACGACCGCCCATAAGGATATCACTGCATCCGACCGTATTGGCTACATAGATGAGCGGCGCGATACCTACCCCACCACCGATGAGGAGCGTTCTTTTACCTTGGAGCTTATCTGTCGGGAATCCGCGTCCCAGCGGGCCGAGGAGACTGATCGTCTCCCCTGCTTTACGCTGCGATAATACTTCCGTACCTTTACCAATGGTACGGTAAATGAGTACGATCTTATCGACTGCGACATCTGCGATACTGATCGGACGACGCAGAAGCGGAGCAACTGTATCGGATACCTGTACATGCAGGAACTGACCCGGTTTTGCGATAGCCGCGATCGTCGGCGCAGTCAAGGTGATCTCATACATTCCTTCTGCGACCTTGCGATTCTGGAAAATCACTGCATTTTCTAAATGCTTAGGCAAGCTGATCCCCTCCGCCAATATAATCTTGCAATGCGAGTGCATAGACCAAACGGCGTTCTCTCATGAAGTTCAATACGCGTGCAATTTCTTTTGCCGTATCCATGGAAGTAAGGCACGGAATTGCATGTTCTACCGTTGCACGTCTGATCTTGAAGCCGTCACGTTCCATTGCGCGACCTTGCGTCAGCGTGTTGATTACCATGTTGATTTTGCCTGTTTTGATCATATGGATGATGTCGGCTTTATGCTCATGTACTTTCTGTACACGTTCTGCTTTGATGCCTGCTTCTTGGAGTGCTTTTGCCGTGCCTTCCGTTGCTACCAAGTGGTAACCGAGGTCAGCGAAAAGTTTTGCCAATTCGCAAGCTTCTTGTTTATCTTTGTCTGCTACTGTGAAGAGTACTGTACCGAACATTGGAATGTTCATACCTGCACCTGTGATCGCTTTGTAGAGCGCACGTGCATAGTAGTAGTCTGTACCCATAACTTCACCCGTCGATTTCATTTCTGGGCCGAGGGAGATATCGACTTGCTGCATTTTCGCGAACGAGAATACAGGTGCTTTTACAGCAACGTACGGTTTTTCTTCCAACAGACCCGGTTTGTAGCCGAGTTCTTTGAGCGTTGCGCCCATTGCAATGCGCGTTGCTACGTTGATCATCGGAATGTTTGTTACTTTGCTGAGGAACGGAATCGTACGGCTCGAGCGTGGGTTAACTTCGATTACGAATACACCGTCATGTGCGATGATGTACTGGATGTTGAGTACACCTTTAACATTGAGGCCTTTTGCAAGGCGTGTCGTGTAGTCGATGATAGTGTCTTTGATCTCCTGCGAGAGCGTCTGCGGCGGATATACTGCGATACTGTCACCGGAATGTACGCCTGCACGTTCTACGTGTTCCATGATGCCCGGGATAAGGACTTCTTCGCCATCGGAGATACCGTCGACTTCGACTTCTGTACCCTGCATATAACGGTCAACGAGAACCGGATGTTCCGGAGATGCTTTTACGGCTCTCTGCATATAGTCTTTCAGCTCTTCGCTGCTGTATACGATTTCCATTGCACGGCCACCGAGTACGTACGACGGACGAACAACGACCGGATAACCGATCTTTTCCGCTTGGATGATAGCATCTTCCGCATTTGTTACCGTAACACCCTGCGGTCTCGGGATACCCGTTTCTTCAAGAAGCGCATCAAAGCGTTCTCTGTCTTCTGCTCTGTCGATATCGTCAACAGACGTACCGAAGATCTTCACGCCTGCTTTTGCAAGTGCTGCCGACAAGTTGATAGCCGTCTGGCCACCGAACTGAACGATAACGCCTTCCGGCTGTTCTTTGTCGATGATGTTGAGTACATCTTCCGGCGTAAGCGGTTCAAAGTAAAGTCTGTCGGATGTATCGAAGTCAGTACTTACCGTTTCCGGGTTGTTGTTGACGATGATCGATTCATAACCCATCTGGCGAAGTGCCCATACGGAGTGAACCGAGCAGTAGTCGAACTCAACACCCTGACCGATACGGATCGGACCGGAACCGAGTACCATGACTTTTTTCTTATCGGAAGCGACGTTTACTTCGTCTTCCTGTGTATAGCTCGAGTAGTAGTACGGCGTTACTGCTTCGAATTCAGCCGCACACGTATCTACCATTTTGTAAGACGGAACGATACCGAAGCCTTTGCGGATCTCGCGAACTTCTTCCATCGTTTTGCCGATAAGGCCTGCGATCGTTTTGTCTGCAAAGCCCATTTTTTTCGCACGCTGCATCAGATCAGCCGTCATAGCTTCCGATTTGAGCTCGTTTTCCATTGCTACGATGTTAGCAACTTTATCAAGGAACCAGTTGTCGATACGCGTAATTGCATGAATTTCTTCCGTTGTGATACCACGGCGGATCGCTTCTGCAACTACGAAGAAACGCTGATCATCAGAACATTTGAGTTTTGCATGGATCTCTTCTGTCGTGCAAGCTTCAAGTTCTTCCATATGAAGATGGATCAAACCGATTTCGAGCGAACGAATCGCTTTGAGGATGGACGCTTCGAAACTGCGTTCGAGCGACATAACTTCACCCGTTGCTTTCATCTGCGTACCGAGCGTACGGTCAGCCGATACGAATTTATCGAATGGCCAACGCGGGAATTTCGTTACGATATAGTCGATCGTCGGTTCGAAGCACGCTTTTGTCGTTTTCGTAACGGCATTCGTGATCTCATCCAACGAATAACCGATAGCGATCTTACTCGTTACTTTAGCGATCGGATAACCCGTAGCTTTCGATGCAAGTGCACTCGAACGGCTGACACGCGGGTTAACTTCGATTACATAGTAACGGTTGCTGTTCGGATCGAGTGCGTACTGTGCATTACAGCCACCTTCGATACCGAGCGCACGAATGATCTTAATA
>JAFSAX010000022.1 GCA_017442105.1 Selenomonadales bacterium
ACGCTCGATCCATTTGACAGCAGGAACGAACGATTCGAGATGGGAACGGATTGCCCCGCTTATCTCTTTTCTTCTCATCTTTAGGCCCTCCACAACTCGATCGTACGTCCGCTGCTTGTCTTCTGATCAGTGAAATCCGACGCCACCAAACGCGGCTCGATCGCTCGAACTTCGTTCCGATAATGAGCCAGCTTCTGTGCGTATATATCGGCATTCTCCTTGCCGTCGAATATGACCGAGCCGTCTGCCCCTACATGCCGAAGCGCACACAGATAGCACGCATACACGACAGCCAGGCGATACGTCGGATACCGAAACGGTGTAACGAACGTATCCTCTGCCACACCGAGCCTCACACCGACATTCGTCACGTATCGGTTCGCCTCATCGATGTCCGCATCACTGACCTCCAGTATCTCATCGCGTACATCATCAAGCGCTATAAACTCCATCATGATCCCCCCAATACCTTATCGAGAGCCGCCATCAGACGGCCCTCAAATATCGGTGTTTCCGCATCAGCGGCATTATACAAGAACGGATCGGGCTTGATACCCGACACCTGCACACGCTTGGCAAAGGCAAATTCCTCACCGCCGACAGGCCAGCGTAAGACACGTCTGTTGCGCGGCTCGATCACGTGCGCCCTCGTTCCTTCATGCAGATATTTTCCGTAAGGAACAGCCGCGTCATTGAGAAAAACGACTGCATTCATGCCATCAACATGGAACTTAACGCCCTCTCTCTCAAGCAGACCGCCTCGTGATGTATACCGATGCACATTCGATGCTCTCGCCTGGATATTGCGTGCAGTCGACTTGACCACCTGCCGAAGCTCCTCACGCGTCTTGGCAGGCGCGGCCTCAAACGCACGCACAAGCTTGTCCGCATCGACCTGCCCTCCCGATCGTGAGGGTTATGCCGTCACGTGTCTGTAAATCGCGCCTTTTTTGTTATTGAGGACAAACGCATCGTAATACACGCGACCTTCAACAAGCCAGCCGTTTACACCCGGCGGATTGTCATGCACCTTGTATTCAGCAAGCTTGATCGGCGCACAGCACGCGATCGGATTCGTAATGATGAACGCCGTATCAGCAGGCATATACGAACTTGGCACAGAGATGAGCGGGATGTTCTCGATCTTACCGACCTGACCCGTCAAAAGCATATTCTGTGCGATATCCGATGCCTTGATGAACGAATCATCGAGGCGAATCGCCTTGTAAAACGCAGGCGAGATGTATGCGATGCGACCGCCCATCGGTGCTTTTGCATCGGTGAGAGCATTGACGCCATCAAGAAACGCTTCGTACGCATTATCCTTCGTAATTGCTACCGCTTCCGAAACATTGCCCGCGCCTGCCGCGATCTTCGCAAGACGATAAATATCGATCTCGGGCACGATGACCTCGTTGATCTGACGGCCAAGTGCTTTACCTGCATCCTTCGCATTCATCTGGTCTTCGTTGTTGCCCTTGTCGACCGTGAACGTGAACGAGCGGTCACGCGACATGGTGAGCTCCTGCAACGTGTCCTGAAGTTCTTCAGGCGTACCATAGCGGTTCGCGCCCTCGCGTTTATAGTCATTCATACCAGCCGTCGGGATCGTGTACACCTGTACCGTTTTTACACCCGTGAATTCATAATCCTGATTAACAGCACCCGTTGTCACCGATGCCAATTTAAAACGCTCATCGACCTGCGCCGAATATTTCACTGCATAATTGATTGCCATTCATATCACTCCTATTTCATGCTTAATCCTGCAAGGAACGGATCATCCGCTCCACCGTTGCCGCCTGCAGGAGATCCACCGCCTGCCTGCGGATTCGCCTTCACTGCCCACGCATTCGCAGACAACCAGGCATTGACGCCCTCTTCGACCGTCATGTCCTTATCGCCGTCGCGATAGCCGATCGCTTCATCGTCGCCGACCGTCAGATTATCAATGATGAGCTTTGCCATGCTCTGCGGACTTGCCGCATTGCCCTTCGTCAGCGCATCGACCGCACGCGACATTTTCATCGCATCGAGACGTTTCGTCTTCTCTGCCTCTGCCGTCTTCGTCATCTCATTGTAATTCTTCGTCAGCGTCGTTACCTGTTTCGTCAGATCGGCGATCTGCTTTGCGACCTCATTCGGCTTCTTGCCGCCCTGTGCGAACGAATCGAGCGTACTCTTCAAGCCCTTTGCCTGTTCGACTACATCATCACCGTCATCCAGACCGAGTGCCTCAAGAAGCGACTTCGTTTTCGCTCCCGCACTTTCATTTGCCATACGATGCCTTTTCGCCTCATTCGACAAACGCGTCGTCTCCATCTTGATAGCAGCGATCATCTCGGTGCCGTTCTCTATGCCTTCAAGGGCTGTAAATACGTCTTTCAATTCCATGTTTTAATACCTCCGTATTATGGGCCTCCGCCCGAATCTTGCGACCTCCGTCGCGTTTTGTGCCGTCTCCTCGGCAATACCCTCAACGATTGGGAGAGTAATATAAAAAGCACCTACGAAATTCGCAAGTGCCGTTTACCTAAAATGGGTACAAAAAAAGCACTCACAAAATTGTAAGTGCTTTAGATATTTTATTTACTGAATGTATTTTTGAAGTTGTGGATCGCCACTCTCAACAAACGCGCTCAAGAAAGCAATACAAACCTCGTGCTCACTTGCTAAGGAAGATATAAGTTTTTTTTGTCCTCGTTCCATATAATACAACTCATATCCACTGGAAGAATGCTCAATTGTGTATCCATCAAATCCAGCCACACAACCTTTGTCGAGAATGTC
>JAFSAX010000023.1 GCA_017442105.1 Selenomonadales bacterium
CAATCTTTCTTTATCAAGCGCGATAATATCGATTCCATATTCCATTCGGGAAACGCTTTTTTCAATGCAGTTATCGACTGCGTACCGTGTTCGTTAAGACACCGATAAACAGCCTCTTCATTCTCGGTAAGTGTTATATTCTCACAATCTTTGCTTTGATATTGGTACGAGATGCGAACGCCGCCTTTGCCGGGAATAAATAGTCGCATCGCTTCTGCTAACGTGCAAAGATAATATTCGCTGACCCATTTGGCCATCGCCATCATATCGCGCGAAAACCATGCTTCTTCATCAAGAACATCAGCGATATCTTTGAGTTCTATATCGCGTACAGCAGTCGACTCATCGTGACATTCCACAACAAATCCTTCTACCATACGTCCGTCAAACGGAACGAGTACACGCCAACCTATATTAACATGAGAAAACTTTGATGGTACACGATATGTAAACGGCTTATCCAGTTTTTTAACAGGCACATTGACGAACACATCGACTATCATCACAATTTCCTCCTTCTTTTTAGATAGCAAAGTAAGGTTCTCTAACGAGAACCTTACTTTTATTACATCACTGTATTATTTTTAGATACCTGCATCTGCTTTGAGAGCTTCTGCTTTGTCCGTTCTTTCCCACGGAAGGTTAACATCAGTTCTACCGAAGTGACCATATGCTGCAGTCTGACGATAGATCGGACGACGAAGATCCAATTCTTTGATGATGCCTGCCGGACGAAGGTCGAAATGTTTCTGGATCAATTCGCTGATTTTCGATTCAGCGATTTTGCCTGTACCGAACGTTTCAACCATAACGGATACCGGTCTTGCTACGCCGATAGCGTATGCGATCTGGATTTCGCAACGATCAGCAAGTCCTGCCGCTACGATATTTTTTGCAACATAACGAGCTGCATATGCACCCGAGCGGTCTACTTTTGTAGGATCTTTACCCGAGAATGCACCGCCGCCATGACGTGCCATGCCGCCGTATGTATCAACGATGATCTTACGACCCGTAAGACCTGCGTCACCCTGCGGACCGCCTACTACGAAACGACCCGTCGGATTGATGTAGTATTTCGTTTCGTCATCAAGAAGCGACGAAGGAACAACAACTTGGATAACTCTTTCGAGCATATCTTTTTTGATCGTTGCAAGCGTAGCCGACGGGCTGTGCTGCGTCGAAATAACGATCGTGTTGATGCGAACAGGTTTACCGTCTTTATATTCGACCGTTACCTGCGTTTTACCGTCCGGACGAAGGTAATCAAGTTCGCCGCTTTTACGAACTTCCGTCAAACGACGGGAAAGACGATGTGCAAGTGCGATCGGAAGCGGCATAAATTCAGGTGTTTCATTCGTTGCATAACCGAACATCATACCCTGGTCGCCTGCACCGATTGCTTCGATCTGGTCATCCATCGAGCCTTCTTTTGCTTCGAGTGCTTTATCAACACCCATAGCGATATCTGCCGACTGTTCGTCGATAGACGTCATAACTGCGCAAGTATCAGCATCGAAGCCGTATTTTGCACGAGTATAACCGATCTCACGAACAACATTACGAACAAGACGCGGAATATCAACGTAGCATTTCGTAGAGATTTCACCTACAACGTGAACAAGACCCGTCGTTACGAGCGTTTCACAAGCGACACGACCCATCGGGTCTTTTTCCAAAATAGCGTCCAATACGCTGTCAGAGATCTGATCGGCAATTTTATCCGGATGGCCTTCCGTAACCGATTCGGATGTAAAGAATACTATATCTTTATCCATTTAGTTTATCCTCCTTTAAATAAAAAAATGCTCTGCAAAAAGAGAGCATTTTAATACTCTCATCTCTGCTTGTTTACAGCTGGAAGTAGCACCGTTTTTGAATACTCAAATGGTTGCTGCGACTTCATTGGGCCAAATCCCTCCGCCAACTCTTGATGAGTAATAAATAAATTTCCATAATAATTTTAAAGCAAACTGCCGAAAAAATCAACACATCTCGACAACTTTATTC
>JAFSAX010000024.1 GCA_017442105.1 Selenomonadales bacterium
GAGGACGTTGTTTTTCAGAATGATAACGGTGTAGGGGAGGTTCTCGTGTACGGCTGTCAAGAGTTCCATGGCCGTCATTTTGAATCCGCCGTCACCGACGATCACAACAACAGGTCTGTTTGGTTCGGACGATTTTGCACCGAGTGCGGCAGGGACTGCGTATCCCATCGTACCAAGACCGCCCGAGGTCAGCCAACGGTCGCCTTGTTGGAGGCGAAGATATTGTGCCGCCCACATCTGGTTTTGTCCGACGTCGGCGACCCATGTCGTAGCAGGGCGTTTGCCCTCAGAGATGGTTTCCATGATATAGCGGGGAGTAAGGCCATCTTCTGTCGGTTCGTCTTTTTGGTTGAGTACCCACCAGCCTGCTTCTTGTTCGGGGAGGCAGACGAGGCGTTCGTCGATGGCGCAGAGCGATTCAATGATATCTCCGCTGATGGGGATATGTGTATCGACATTTTTATTCATCTCGGACGGGTCGCCGTCGAGGTGGATGATCGTTTTTTTCATTGCGTACATCTCGGGATTGCTCGTCGTACGGTCGCTGAATCGTGTACCGATGGCAAGCAGAACATCAGCTTGTGCGGCCGTTTTGTTTGCACCTTGTGAGCCGTGCATGCCTGTCAGGCCGAGGTTGAGATGGTCATGCGGAAGCGCATCAAGCCCCATCAGTGTCGTCAGGATCGGGAGCTGATGTTTTGTCGCGAAATGACGTACGGCGCTCTGGGCTTTGGCGATCTTGACACCGCCGCCAACGAGGATAGCTGGCCGACGTGCTTCTAAAAGTGCGTTGACTGCCGCTTGGATCGCACTGGGATCGCTCGGCGGATAGTTGGGCGGGAGCGTATATGGCTCGGCAGTATCATCGTATTCGGTCGTGCCTGTCAAGATATCGCGTGGTACGTCAATGAGGACTGGGCCGGGGCGACTGCTGCGTGCGATGGCAAAGGCGCGATGCACTGTTTTGGCGAGCTCGGTGATATCGTGCACGAGAAAATTATGTTTGGTAATAGGCATGCTCAGTCCCGTAATGTCGATCTCTTGGAATGAATCGCGACCGAGAAGCGGTGTTGCGACTTGGCCTGTGATGGCGACGATGGGGATCGAATCAAGGTATGCTGTAGCCAGTCCTGTAATGAGATTTGTCGCGCCCGGACCGCTCGTTGAAATGCAGACTCCGACTTTGCCCGAAGAACGCGCATAGCCGTCTGCCGCATGAGCGGCGTTTTGTTCATGAACGGTCAAGATATGATGGATAGGCGCATGATAAAGAGCGTCGTAGAGCGGCATGATCGCACCGCCCGGATATCCGAATACTGTCGAAACTTGTTCTTTGAGAAGGCAGGCAAGAATGATCTGGCTTCCTGTAAGCTGGCTCATAATGATAGCCCTCCTTTATTTAAGCGACAGGCTCGATCTGTGCATCGACGACATCGAGCATCTTGGACGACAACAAGCGGAGAAGGTGTTCGCCTTCGCGCGTATCGCAGTCGATATGAGCATTGATCTTCAGACAAGCGTTATCGGGTACGACCGACAACTGATTGACCGTATAGCCACGACGATATAACAGACCCGTAAAACGGTGAAGTGTATCAGAATGATTTTCCAAAACGAGAGAAAGCTCCATGATGTAATCGCTCCTTTTATAAAAAAATAAACCCCCATGGTCATCTGCTGATAACCACAGGGGCGAAAGTTCTATGATTCGCGGTACCACCCTGCATTGTACTCGATCATCGGCCATCACCGACTGTCTCTGTAACGTGAGTCTAACGTCTGAACCTACTTGAATGATCGTTCGGCAAGCAGCTCATGGGTGATTTAGAATTCTTGCGCCTCATCGGTTCACACCACCCACCGACTCTCTGGATCAGCTGTTGCAATCGTTCCGCTCCCAATCATAACCTTTGGAGTACAATATAAAGTTGTAATATCTTGATTCCAGTATACCAAAAAAAGAAGGTTTGTCAAGGATTATTGCTCGAAAAAATAAGAATTTTTTGAAAATACGCAGAATCATAAAAGTATGATACAATAGGAAAGAAGGAGTGTGAATGAATGGAACACACACAGTATTTTGATGTGCGGTTGGCGCAGAACTTGGTCGATCATATTGCGGCTGAACTGGGTCAGAATGTCAATATCACAAATCATAAGGGACTTATTATCGCATCGTTCAGCAAGAACCGTATCGGTATGATACACGAAGTCGCCGAGCAGAAGCTCAAGGCAGGCGAGTATCAAGAGTTTGCCGTAACGGAAGAAGAAGCGCGTCAGTATCGCGGTGTGCGAAGCGGTGTAAACGTACCTGTTTTATATGACGGTATTTGTTATGGGTTTATCGGCGTTACGGGCGACCCTGTCATCGCGGCGCCGTATGCGCGTCTTGCGGCAAAATTTGTCAAGGCGATCCTTTGCTCGATCGCGCACAAAGAACGCTTGTCCGAGGCGATGCGCGACAACCAGCGTATGCGTGCATTGCTTCTCAATCAGATGATCAGAATACAAGAAGAAGAGCGCAAACGTATCTCGCGTGAACTTCATGACGAAACGAGTCAATCGCTGACGGCAGTACTCCTCGGATTGCGAGCACTTGCGACCTCTCTCGATGATGAGGTGCAGAAGGCAAGAGTGCTTGAGATGCGTGATGTCGTATCGGAAGCTTTAAGCAGTGTCCATTATATGGCAGTCAGACTTCGTCCGATACTTCTCGACGAGCTTGGTGTTCGTGCGGCGATCGCAAAATATATCGAAACGTATCAGAAACGATATAATATCAAAGTTTCGTTTACCTCAACGAATATCAAAGAAGGTGAACGTTTCTTTCCCGAGATCGAGATATCTGTCTATCGCATCGTACAGGAAGCACTCAGCAACATCGTCAAGCATGCCGATGCAGAAGATATTCGCGTAGAGCTTACATACGAGGACGAAGTTTTGCGTCTTGTGATACAAGACAACGGAAAAGGCTTTGACCCCGACATTCTTGAGGAATACCAAGTCGCCAACAATTCGCTTGGCATCGCAGGTATGCAGGAACGGACAGAATTATTGGGCGGTACGTTCGAGATCACATCCGCGTGGAAAGAAGGCACGCGCATCGTCGTAGAGATCCCTGTGAAAAACTAACATCAGAAAAGAAGGTAATATTTGTGGCACATGAAGTGACATTTCGAAATGCGGTAAGAGAAGATGTCGGTCTTATCTTATCGTTTATCAAACGACTGGCAGAATATGAAAAATTGGCACACGAAGTCGTGGCAGATGAACCGACGCTCAACGAATGGATATTCGATAAAGAAAAAGCCGAAGTCATGTTCCTCATGGAAGACGGCAAAGAAGTCGGTATGATACTCTTTTTCCATAACTTCTCGACGTTTATGGGGCGGGCGGGCATCTATCTTGAAGATCTCTTTGTACTCCCCGAATATCGCGGCAAAGGCTACGGCAAGATGCTTCTTAAAAAACTTGCCGAGATCACCGTTAAGCGGAACTGCGGTCGCCTCGAATGGGTATGTCTTGACTGGAATCAGCCGAGTATTGACTTTTACCTTGCTATGGGCGCACAACCGATGGACGAATGGACTATCTATCGCGTATCGGGTGACAACTTAAAGAAACTGGCAGGTAAATAAAAAGAGAGGATTCGTTTGAATCCTCTCTTTTATATATAGAAGGAAAGTGATATACGGAATAGGAAAAAGAAAAGCCTTTGCCCGAGATCGAGGAGGATGATTTTCCAAATCATTCATATGGATACAGTACGAAATGCTGTGATGGTAAGCAGTTTTTTAAGAATAAACCCAACTTAAAAAGCCCAGAACTATGATTATAAAAGCGATGATAGGGAATTTTACAACTAAGATTATGGAAACAAACAGTATGATCAAGGGAGTCCATGAAAAATCGTTCGAATGTTGAGAAGGGGCAGATGTTGTATTGCTACGAGAACTTTTCCCTGTATTCGTATTACTGCAAGAATAGTTGTCGGTATTCGAACTTGTTATCGTATTTCCACCTCTGAGAGGCAATCTATCTTCTTCGGGAACACGGCCGTTATAATCGTCTACGACCCAGTCGGGGATTTCATACTTTTTTCTGCTATCCATGTAGATACCTCCCAATGTTTTATATTATTATTGTACAATGTTATTGATCGGATTATAGTGCAAGGGTTATGTGCTTTCAGCAAGTTTTGTGAACGAGGCAGCTGATTTGTAAGTAGTCTGTATCACGGAATAGAAGAAGAGCAAAGAGGGTATAACTACATATAGAAAAAGAAAGAGCACAGCATAAGCTGTGCTCTCGTTAGGTCGTCTTATTTTTTGCCGTTTTTGTAGGATTCAGCCAATACTTGGATCGGATGGAATACGACTTGCGGCATTTTGTTCTGTACAAGACCGTCAGTGATGTGCATACGGCAACTCGGGCAGGATGCTGTTACATAGTCAGCATTCGTAGCTTTGATGTTTGCACATTTTCTGTCGTTGATCTTACGGGAAAGTTCATAATGCGCCAAGCTGAAGGAACCGCCGGATCCGCAGCAACGATCATGTTCTTTCATTTCAACGAATTTCACGCCCGGGATAGATTTCAAGATCTCACGCGGCTGTTGCGTAACTTTGATACCGCGGATCATATGGCACGGATCGTGCATCGTGATCGTTTTATTGACAGGACCCATGAGGGATTTGTCATAGCCGACTTCGATGAGGAATTCGCTGATTTCGCGTACTTTTTTGGAGAGTTTTTCTGCGCGAGCTTTCCATACCGGATCTTTTTCGAGCCAGTGCGGATAGTCTTTGAGTGCTTCTACGCAGGAACCGCAAGCACCGATTACATAGTCAACGTCGAAGCGTTCGAATTCTTCGATCGTTTTGCGAGCCATTTCGTTAGCGAGGTCGAAGTCGCCCGAAACGTGAACCGGCGTTGCACAGCAGTGCTGTTTGCCCGGGATAACGATCTCAATGTTGTTTGCTTTGAGAACGTCGATAACTGCCGTACCCATATCGGTGTACATGTAGTTGATCGTACAACCCGTGAAGAATGCAACACGGAGTTTTGCGCCCGGAACTTTGATTACTTCCGGATACTGGCTGCGAAGCGGGGAGGAAGCGATCGGTGCAGTTGCACGGTTCGGGTCCATACCTGGCATCGGAAGGCGAGATACCGCTGCCATTTTACCCGGGATTTTTTTGAACGTCAAGCCACCGAACGTACCGCCCATTTTGAGTGCGAAGTCAAAGAGCTGACGGTTACGGAGAAGACGGAATACATTCTTTTTGATCGGATGAAGACCGCGAACTTTGATCGCAGCGTCACGACCGCGGAGAATGAGCTCGTCTGCAGGAACGCCGCACGGGCAAGCTGCAGCACACGATTTACAGTTGAGGCAGTGAGCCATAACGGAGTCAAATGCACCGGATACCGGGAGTTTGCCGTTGAGGACAGCCTGCATCAAGGAGATTTTACCGCGGGCAACGGAGTGCTCTCTGCGGGTTTCTCTATAGATCGGGCAAACTGCTTGGCAGTTGCCGCATTTCATACAGTTGGCTAATGCGTCATCAATGTCGCGAAGAAGTGTTGCATCATGGGCATTGATGGCTTCACGAGTGATTTCTTTTGCCATAGCTTAGCACTCTCCTAACAATTTACCAGGATTCAAGATCAAGTTCGGGTCCAAAGCACGTTTGATAGCTTTCATAGCTTCCATACCTGCTTTACCATGCTGGAATTCCATCCACGGCAATTTACCGAGGCCGATGCCATGTTCGCCGGAGAGCGTACCGCCGAGTTCAACTGCGCCACGGAACATAGCGTCCATTGCAGCGTAAACGCGTTTCATTTCTTCTTCGTCGCGGATATCGCAAACGATCGTCGGATGCATGTTGCCGTCGCCTGCATGACCGAATGTACCGATCGTTACGTTGTTGTCAGCAGCAGCTTTTTCAACGAGTGCAAGGAATGCAGGGATTTTGCTGCGCGGAACCGTAGCATCTTCTACGAATGTCGTCGGGCGAAGTTTTGCGAGGCAAGGAAGTGCCATACGACGAGCTGTCCAGAGCTGTTCTTTGTGAGCAGCGTCGCGAGCGAGCTGTACTTCACCGTTGTTAGCAGCGAGTACTTCCTGGAGGCGTTTTGCTTCGTCTTCTACAACGATCGGGTTACCGTCGACCGTGCAGAGGAGGATAGCAGCAGCGTCTACCGGAAGACCTACGTGCATGAAGTCTTCTACTACGCGGATCGTTTTGTTATCGAGGATTTCGAGCGTAGCCGGAATGATTTTTGCAGCGATGATACCTGCAACAGCGTTACCTGCATCTTCGAGCGTTTTGAACGTAGCAATCATGCTCTTATCTGCTTCCGGTTTCGGAACGAGTTTGAGGTATGCTTTCGTGATAACGCCGAGCGTGCCTTCAGCACCCGTGAAGAGTTTCGTCATATCGTAACAGGATACGTCTTTAACGTTTATACCACCCTTATGGATGATCTCACCGTTCGTCAATACAACTTCAAGACCCTGTACATAGTTTTTCGTGATACCGTATTTGAGACCGCGGAGACCGCCTGCATTTTCGGAGATCGTGCCGCCGAGGCTAGCCGTTTTAACCGTGCCCGGATCCGGCGGATAAATAAGACCGAACTGAGCAACATGGTCGTTGATGTCTTGTACAACAACGCCTACTTCTACTTCAGCGATGAGGTTTTCAAGGTCAACGTCGATGATTTTGTTGAAACGGAGCATAAGGAGTACGATACCGCCTTTGAGCGGAGCCGTACCTGCGGAAAGGTTCGTACCGGAACCGCGAGTGTATACCGGAATTTTATGCGTGTTAGCATATTTCAAAATTTCGGATACTTCTTTTGCCGTGCCCGGAATGACAACTGCATCCGGCATGTAAGAGTGACCCGGAGTCGCATCATACGAATATGCGTACAAGTCTTCCGGTTTCGTCAAGACGTACTCTTCGCCGACAATTTTCTTTAATTCTTCAATCATTTGGGTGTTTTGCATATTTTTCTACCCCTCTACAAAAAATTTTTAAAGAAATGAAAAAATTTTATTTATCCATACTAACAGTATATAACTAATTGACAGATAATTAAATCA
>JAFSAX010000025.1 GCA_017442105.1 Selenomonadales bacterium
AACCGAGTCGGGCGAGAAACGTATCGGTGAACCGATCGACAAAGTTCGTTCGATCGAATTTCAACATGTCTGGTTCGCTTATGAAGGTGAGAACTGGGTCATTCGCGATGTTTCTTTCCGTATCGGTGAAGGCGAGTTCTGGGGGATCGCAGGCAAGAGCGGTGCAGGAAAATGGACGATCATTCACTTGCTTTTGGGATTCTATCAACCGACACGAGGATGTATTTTGTTGAATAACAGACCTCTAAGTGAATATGATATCGAATCGGTTCGTCGTGCGATAGGATTGGTATTCCAAGAAATCCACCTGTTCAAAGGAACAGTATCCGATAATATCGCGCTGTTCCGTTCAATGGAAGATAGGCAGATCATACATGCGGCACAGATAGCAGGGATCGCAGAGATGATAGACAGACTTCCGCGCGGATATCAGACGGATATCGGATACGACGGATTGACGCTGTCATCAGGAGAACGCCAATTACTCTCGATGGCACGTGTATTGGCGAGCGATGCCGATATGCTCATTCTTGATGAAGCGACATCAAATATAGATAGTCTGGCAGAACATCGACTGCAATGCGCCTTGGAAAGTGCGGCAGAAGAACGTACTGTGCTTGTGATAGCACACCGCTTGTCAACGATTCGTGAGGCCGACGGTATCCTGGTGATGGAACAAGGCGAAATACGCGAACGAGGTACGCATGAGGAATTGATGGCGAAACAGGGGATCTATTATAAATTATGTCAAATCGGGTAGAGAAAATTTTAGAAATAAAGTAGACTAGCAACGTATTCTATGATATAATAAAATCAATAATGATGGGGAGGATGACTTTGAATGACAGCAAAAAAAGATCGATTGGATAAAGGCGCTATCGTACAGCGTGATATGACTACATATGCAGTTGCACCGCATATTCCGGGCGGCATTATTCTTGACAGCAACGTATTGCGTAAATTAGCAGACGTAGCAGACAAGTATGGTGCTCAGGCACTCAAGATCACAACAGCACAGCGCATCGCGATCGTTGGCTTGAAAGAAGAAGATTTGGACGATGTGTGGAAAGACTTGGATATGAGCCCGGGTCATGCACTTGGTTCTTGCGTGCGCAGTGTACGTATCTGCCCGGCAACGACATTCTGCAAACGTGCTAAACAAGATGCCGTCAGTCTTGGTCTTGAGATCGATAAATTGTATCACGGTATGCCATTGCCGTCCAAGTTCAAAATTGCCGTATCGGGTTGCCAGAATTCTTGTTCCGAACCTGCTTGCAAAGACCTCGGCATCATGGGAACGCCGAAAGGGTATACGGTTATGATCGGCGGTAACGCAGGCGTAGTTCCGCGTTTGGCAGACAAAATTGCAGCTGACTTGACGCACGATGAAGTATTGGCACTTGTTGCTAAGATCGTTGAGTATTACAAAGCAACGGCTAAGCCGCATGAGCGTTTGGGTCGTATGATCGATCGTGTCGGTCTTGATGAAGTGAAAAAAGCAATTCTCGGAGAATGAAGAATACAGACTGCCTTTTCGGGGGCAGTCTTTTCTTTTTTTAAATAATAATGTACACAATAAGAAGAACGATTTACGAATGATGTATTTTCCGTTACAATAGAAGAAGATTCATTTTCGGAATAATCGAAGAAAGAAGGATGCAAAGATGATTATTGATGTATGTTTTGTTCCTGCAGAATATGATGCAGAAAAATATAGAGGATATACGGCTGTTGTTATCGATGTGTTTCGTGCAACGACTACGATGGCGGCGGCATTCACGAACGGTTGTGCAGGTATTATTCCTGTCAAGACAGTCGAAGAAGCCTTTGCCAAACGTGAAGAACTAGGGAGTGATGTCATCCTTGCAGGCGAGCGCGGTGGTGTGTTGATCGATGGCTTCGATCTCGGGAACTCTCCGTTTGAATATACGAAAGAAGCGATCGGTGGGAAGACGCTCGTGATGACGACGACGAATGGCACGTTTGCGCTCAATACGGTGCTTGCGGCACCATGTATCTATACCGTATCGCTGGCAAGCTGTGCGGCTGTCTGCCGTGCGCTTCGCGAAGACGGTCGCGATGTCGTTATCGTATGTGCGGGAACGGAACGCAGATTTTCTGTGGAAGATACGCTTTGTGCAGGCTTGATAGCAGATAGATTGTCTGATATTGCAACACTTTGTGATAAAGCGAGCGCGGCACAGGCAATGTATCAAGGATATCGTGCGCTGGATTTTGAAGCGCGTGTTACAGCTTCGTCGCATGGTCAGTACTTGGTGGTACGTGGATTTGAAAATGATGTGGCGCACTGCTTGCTCCATGATATCTATGATGTAGCTCCGATCTATCGAGATGGAATTATCACAGTAACGAAATAACGATTCATATTCGGTGTGCTTCCTCATACACATCAAAAAGGAGGCGAGTGCACGGTATGAAGTATGTACGAGTAATCGGCAGATTGAGAAACAGAACCATCATTTTATGTATAATGATGGTTCTTTGTATAGGTATGGGGGCTTTTGCATATCAGTCGGACATGATGGTATCGACAGATACGCAAAAGCCAAGCGGAGAAGTCAGTATTCGGATACTGATAGACGAGAAAACGCTGCTTTTATTCTCTGACGGGCAGGTATGGAAGCGGTACCCGATCGCTATCGGAAAATCGTCGACACCGTCACCGATCGGAGAATGGCATATCGTCTGGAAGGATGTCAACTGGGGAACAGGTTTCGGTACACGCTGGATGGGACTTGATGTACCGTGGGGAACATTCGGTATCCATGGCACGAACAAACCATGGTCGATCGGAGAATCGGCAAGTCATGGCTGCATACGAATGCAAAATAATGATGTAGAAGAGCTGTTTGAATGGGTGCCGATCGGTACGAGTGTGAAGATAGAAGGTCGTACATCTCTCGGACAAACGCGATTACAGTATCCGATGGCAGGGCAAGCTGTCGTTGCCTTGCAGCTAAGATTACGTGAAATGGGCTATTTGAGCGGGCGAGCTGACGGCAGATACGGCAAAGGATTGGAGGAAACTGTTAAGGCGCTGCAACGACAATGGAGTCTTCCCGAAACGGGAATTGCAGATGAGAGTTTATTAAGACGGATACAAGAGGCATCGTCAAGGGAGTGATTTGACAGCGCGTTCCGGGCTATGATAAAATAAAGCAAATTTAAAACAGATGTGGTGAATTTCGTTGAAAAAATTACACTTGATCGTCCTTTCTTGCTTGGCAGTCTTTTTGTGCGGGATATTCTCGCCGATGACGACTATTGATGGGATGGTATATGCGAAAAGCAATAACGAAAAAATCAAGATCAGCGTTTTAAAACGTGGCGACAAAAGCATTTATGTCAAAAAAGTACAACATCTGCTTGCTGTCAAAGGATATTATTTTGATGTAGAAGACGGTGTCTTCGGAAAAAATACAGAAGATGCTGTTCGTGATTTTCAGCGCGATCAAAAGTTAAAAGTCAGCGGTATCGTTAACAGCAAAACGCTGGAAAAATTGCAATCTACGACGTTGGCACCTCGTAAGGTAAAAAAGGAACTGAAAGTAAATGTTTCGGCATATTCGTCCCAAGATCCGAATTGTTCTAAATATACATCGACAGGTCAGCTTCTTCGAAAAGGGATCGTTGCTGTCGATCCGAAAGAGATCCCGCTCGGTACGAAATTGTATATACCCGGATATGGTTATGGCGTTGCGGCTGATATCGGTAGTGCGATCAAAGGTAAAAAAATAGATGTGGCATTCGATACACGAAAAGAAGCATTGAAATTCGGACGTCGCGATATTGTCATACAGATTTTAGAATAACAGGCAATATTGCCTGTTATTTTTCATGGAAGGGAGCAACATAGATGGAAGAACTTTTTATTCCGTCGCATGGCAGACAGCTGGCGGCGGCAGTGCATATCCCGACAGGCAATGCGAAACCATATGTATTCGTCATGTGTCATGGATTCCGTGGTTCAAAAGACGGTGGTGGTAAGGCTGTTCGCATGGCAGAGCTGGCTGCTGAGGCAGGTTATACGACTGTTCGATTTGATTTTACGCCACTTATGCCGCTTACGGTGCAGGTAGAAGAACTTTGCGATGTGCTGGCATATGTGCGTTCGCGATTCAGTATGCCGGTGATCGGTATGGGGAGAAGTATGGGCGGCTCGGCACTTGCTGTTTGTGCGCAAAATGAGAAAGATATCGTCGGATGTTGTTTCTGGGCGATGCCAAACAGTTTGACGGTAACGATAAAACGTGCGCTCGGTGACTATTATGATGAATTGATGACGAACGGGCGCATAGAAGTGCGTGATATGTACGGCGATATGGTCTTGGAGAGATCGTTTTGGGATGACTTGGTGTCGTATGATATGAACGCTGTTTTGCATGCGATACCGAATGTACCTGCTATCTTTATTCATGGCAGCCAAGACGATATCGTGCTTATAGAAGAAGGCAAAGCGAATTATGAGATATATGGCGGAGAAAAAGAGTGGTATGCCGTAGACGGAGCAGACCATCATATTGCACTTCGAATAGAAGAAACGCAAGCGAAATTGCTTGACTGGATCACGAAGCACTTCCCCGCATAATCGAAAAAAAAGAGCACATACTAGGAAAAAATCTGTAAAGGATGGTATGTGTGAATTTTTCTGCTGATATGGTATCGCTTCTGTTAGCACTTCTATCGGGTGTGTTGATGGCTGTACAAGGTGCTATGAACGGTGCGCTCGGAAAAGCGATCGGGACGTGGGAAACAACATTTATCGTACATTTGCTGGGCCTTATCGTGCTCAGTATCTTGTTGTTTGGATTTTCGCTCGGACGATTGTCATGGGAAGAGATGCAGACTGCGCCGTGGTATGTCTATCTCGGCGGTATTGTAGGTGTATTTATCATCTATCTTGTTGCTGTCAGTATTCCCAAGATCGGTGCGGCGAATGCAACGACTGCCATCATTATCGGACAAGTCGGTATGGCCGTTTTGATAGACCATCTCGGCTTATTCGGATTGTCGTCGGAACCATTCGGTTGGAAACAGGGGATCGGGATAGCGTTTTTGGCAATCGGAGCAAAACTTTTACTTCGCGGAATGTGAATTTAATTGTTTTCAAAGAAAACTATGTTACAATAAGCTTATCAAACGATTTCAAAGTAAATGAGGTTAGATATTATGAAAAAAACGATTGCAATGATGATAACAAGTGTCCTGCTTTGCGGTGGAAGTGTTTTCGCGCAAGCAGTAATCGATAATAAAATTGAAGAAGCTCCCGCAGTAGTGACGGAAGCGGCAGAAGTACAAGCTGTTGAACAAGCAGCTGTAACAGGAAAAACTTTGCCTGCTGTGCTGCCGACTTCTATCGAGGATGTTCAGCCGACCGAAGCGGTCGAAGAACAACGTGTCGTGCGCTTGCTCTCGACTGTCGGTGTGATCGATGAGATCAACGATAACCATTTTGTCATCAAAGGCAATGACGATCAGATGACGGTAGAACTTAATATCAATGATGATACGTACTTATTGAACGGTGTAACGGGCGAGATCTTGACATGGGATATGCTCTCCACAGGTGATGATGTAACGGCATATTACAGCCCTGCCTTAACGCGCAGTATTCCGCCGCAAGGACAGGCGATCGCACTTGTTATCGGCAAAGAAACAAGACGCGGTATATTCGTTAATGTACAACGTGTCATCAGCGAAGACTCTCTCGGGCTTACGTTCCTCAACCAGAATGAAGATATGGAGATATTGATCCCGACGGATGATCGCGGGCAGATCCCCAATATCAAAGCAGGTATGAATCTCCTTGTATGGGGCGATACGATGACGATGTCGATTCCTGCCAAAATGACGGCTACGAGAAGCCAGGTGCTTCCCGATACCTTTGATATGCGCCTTGACAAAGAAGCAGGCAAGGTCTGGATCCATGGGAAAGAAGCAGGCAATATCGTTATAAAAGACGATACAACATTCCTCTCTCTTCGTGATGCGGCCGAAGCACTCGGTTATAAGACCGAATGGCATGACAGTGGTGTCATCGTTGTATCGAGAGGTGCGGAATACTATGCCATGCAGATCGGAAGCAAAGATTACAGCAAACAAAAAATGAGAGTACAGCTCCATGATGTTCCACAGATGATCGACGGTATCACGTATGTACCGGTGACCGTATTCAGTCAGCTTCTCGGACTTCGTATCGCTGATTTCTCTTATTGATATGATATCTGATTGAGAAAGAAGGCGATAAGATTGAAAAAAATAATTGCATCTTTATCGCTTGGGATCGTTATCTGCTTGGGTAACCAGATCGGTGAAGCAAATGTGTTGCAGAATGGTCTGATAGACCATTCGTTTGCAATCGGTAATGTTTCGGTGGAGAGATCGTCGCTTGCGTTCAAATATGAATTGCCCAATCTGCCGCCCAAACCGAATGTCAATGGGCGCAAACGTATCGAGGTCAAAGAAGAAACCGATACGAAAGAATTGAGCAAAGTGAAGTCGACCGCGGATGAAAAGAAAGAAAAAAACAAGTCGACCTCTAAAAAGAAAAAAGAGAAGAAAGCGAAAAACAAGAAACAAGAGAAGCCCAAAAAGCAAACGAAAAGTGATAAATATGAAAAAGATGCCAGCACATCCAAAACAAATATTGATAAACGAAAAGCAGCGTTAAAACAATCGGGCATATCGAAGCAGGAACAAAAAGAAAACGAGATCATCATGAACTATCAGATGCAGAAAGTTGCAGTCGAATTGGCGCGCAGAAAGCTATCGCTTGCTCAAGATGCTTCTCCGACAGAAAAAGTGAAATTGAAGAATCGTCTGGCTGAAGAAGAGGTAAAACTAAAACCTCTTAGCAAGCAATTTGATTCGCTGGAATTGACGCTTCGAGAAGAAAATGTGCCGAAAGAGCGAAAAAATATCATCAAGATCGCAAAAAGTTATATCGGTACACCGTATATTCTCGGTGGCAGTGGCGGACGACTGGAAACGGATTGCGGACAGTTCACGAAAGATGTGATGGCAGAGTGCGGTAAACGATTGCGGTATCGCACGGCAGACGGACAATATCTCGAATATCAAAAAGAAAAACGTATATTTACCGATAAGGATAAATTAAAACCGGGCGACTTGGTGTTCTATCATACGACCGACGCATGGCCGCCAAGTAATGATCCTGCTGTTGCAGGAGGTGGCAGATACGCATACAAAGGTGTAACGCATGTCGGCATTTACCAAGGAGACGGACGTGTTATCCATGCGAGTTCCGGTCGTGGTCGCGTGATCGAGAATGCGATGATGGACTTTGCTGAGATCGTCGGATTTGGAAAATCGTTATAATGAATAAGACCGCTCGATAAGAGCGGTCTTTGTAATAGGTAAGGAGAATTGTGATGCAAAAAGAAAATGTGAAAAAAGCGATAGAAGCAGTAGAGCTTCTTTGTGGAAAATGTCCAGTCTGTACACCTGATTGTCCTGTGGCAATATCGCTTCGTGCGCTCAAAGGTTTGTATTATGATCTGGAGCAGATGGGTGAGTAAAAAATATAGATATTATAGAATCGTCGGTCTCCAAGCATAGAATTTTAATAAACAGCTTGCTTTTTTCTGATACTTATGATATATTAATAAAGTAGCATATGGGATTATAGCTCAGTTGGTTAGAGCGCTTCGTTGACATCGAAGAGGTCTGCGGTTCGAGTCCGCCTAATCCCACCACTTTAAACGTAACGACCAATCAATTTGATTGGTCGTTTTTATTTCCAAATATAAATGGTGTTATGAGTATATAGGGTAGAGAGGCATAGTTGATGGTCGGCAATGATTTGAATTTGATGTTTTATATCAGTTTGTGTGTGACACTTCTTGTTGTGATTGGTGCGGGCATATACGCTGCGCGTATGGTAAAGTCTGCGGAGGATTACAGTGTAGGCGGTCATCGAGCAAGCTGTGCTATCGTAACGGGTGCGCTTATTGGAACGTTGATAGGAGGGTCGGCGACGATCGGGACGGCACAACTGGCATTCTGTGTCGGGATATCAGCATGGTGGTTTACGCTGGGGCTTGGTGTCGGTCTTATTGTGTTAGCACTTTTTTATACGGCACCGCTTAGAAAACAGAAGATGGTGACGATCGCGCAATTTCTCGTCGGACATTTTGGTGAGAGGGCGGGGCTTATCACGAGTATATCGTCTTCAATTGGGATATTTTTCAGTATTGTGGCGAGTTTTTTGGCATCGGTGCATCTGCTCTCAATAGTATTTCAGCTGCCTATCATACCGAGTATCTTATTGACGGCATTTATCATTCTCGGAGCCGTCTGGGGCGGCGGTATCAACGGAGCTGGTCTTGTCGGTATTTTAAAAACGGTATTGGTCTATGGTACGCTGTCGGTCGGTGGTTACGGGGCATATATGATGCTTGGCGGTATCGACGGTATGTGTGAATTGTTTCCTATCATGCCGTGGCTTCGAATGGATGGTATCGGCACGTGGAAGGCTATCGGTGATTTGATCGCGCTTGTGGTAGGGATATTGACAACGCAGACGTATATCCAGGCGATATATTCGGCGCGTACGACGACTGTTGCGGTCAGCAGTGCATTGACTGCGGCAGCGATCGTCATTCCGATAGGTCTGCCTGCTGTTTGTATCGGTATGTTTATGCGTGTCTATCACCCCGATATCCTGCCTGTTAATGCGTTGCCTCTTTATTTCATGGAATATCTTCCGTCGTGGCTCGGCGGTGCAGCTATCATGGGATTGTTGTTATCGTCTATTGGTTCTTCTTCAGGACTGGCACTCGGTGTTGGTACGATGCTTTCGCGCGACATCTTCAGTCGATTCGTCAGCCGTCTTAGCAGCCAAAGACTTCTTGCGATGAATCGTCTTTGCGTATTGGGTGTGACCGTTGCCGCGTCAGTTGTGACGTACATTTATTATGATGCACTCGTGCTTGCGCTCAATCTTTATTCGATGGCTTTTCGTGCCTCGGCAATCATTGTGCCGATGACGTTGGCTGTGTTCTGTGCGAGAAGATTGACACCTTCCGAAGCAGTCGTTGTGATGCTTGGCGGTCTGATGCCTGCGCTTGGTTCGGCGGTACTTGGTGTTAGTGTCAGTCCGATCCTGTTTGGCATTGCAGGCAGCAGTATAGCAGCGTTCGGTGTGATGATGAGAAAACGAAGTTAATGTAATAAGGAGCATGATGAAAGAGTACAGATTATCTGTACTCTTTTTCTGTTTATACATACCGCATAGCTTATCGGAAACGGAAAATACTAAGAAAGCATAGTGACACATAGAATGTAAAATTCGCAAGGGGATTCGCGGTAGGCAATATGAGGAGGTATAGGGATGCTGCATGGCGTTATTGATATTGGTTCGAATACGATTCGATTATCGGTGTATCAAGTGGAGAACGATAAGATAAAGCGTTTGCTTCATAAAAAAGAATCTGTCGGTCTTGCATCGTATATCAAGGACGGTGTATTGAGTGCAAGAGGCATTGATAAGGCGTGCGCTGTGCTTCGTGCGTATAAGGAGATATTGGAGAATTTCTCGATTACAGAGCTTCATGTGTTAGGGACAGCATCTCTGCGCAACATTTATAATACAGTAGAGGCTGTTGAAGCGATACGATGTTGCACAGGTCTGGTCGTAGATGTGATATCCGGCAGAAAAGAGGCGATATTTGATTTTGTGGGGGCGACACAATCGGTCGGTCTGACAGATGGTCTGCTCATTGATGTCGGCGGTGGGAGCAGTGAGTTTGTCGTGTATCGAGAGAAGAAGATCGAAGAAGTCGGCAGTATACCGATCGGCGCGCTGAATCTTTATACAGAATATGTGAAAGGGTTGTTCCCGACAGATAAGGAGAAAAAAGCGATCAGAGAGCGTGTGATGACGGAGTTGGCTCGGTATCCTTCCATACAAGGTACGTATCCTGTTATCTGTGGTGTGGGCGGTACGATCAGGGCGATCCTCTGTTTGACAAATGAATACATGGGCAGGGAAGAAAAGTGTACAGAGATGTCGGTGAGGGATTTAAAACAGGCTGTCAAACAACTTGACGGAAACGATAAAAAACGGCTCGATATGATTATGGAAGTTGCACCTGACAGAGTGAGAACGATGATGACGGGCATTATTTTGTGGGAAACTTTGCTCAAGGTATTTGGTGCAAAGACAGTCCTTGTTAGTGCAAGCGGTGTGCGAGAAGGATACTTATACTGCAAAGTCGTGGAGGCGTGGGATGATGTGTAAAAAAAATGAGCCATGCTATCTGCAAAACAGAGAACTGTCTTGGCTGATGTTCGATCGTCGTGTATTGGAAGAAGCAGAGGATGAAAGTGTTCCGCTCTTGGAACGACTGAGATTTATTTCGATATTCACGAGCAATCTGGACGAATTTTTTATGGTGCGCGTGGGCAGTTTGGGTGACTTATCATTGCTCAAGAAGGAGCCGATCGACAATAAGACGAGTATGACGGTGCAGGAACAGCTCAAGGCTATCTGCAAGCGAATGGCATCACTTTATCAAGCGAAAGATCGTGTCTATGGAGAGGTAGAGATGCTGCTTCGTCGATATGGTATCGCCAACTTATCTATGAGAGAGCTGACGGAAGGTGAGAAAGTATATGTCAAGAGATATTTTGATAAGATGATTCGTCCGCTTCTTTCGCCGCAGATCATTGATCTCCACCATCCGTTTCCGCATATTGCGAATAAAGTCCCACACATTGCAGTCAGATTAAAACGCAGCAAGAAAGAATATTTTGGCATGATACCGATGGTATCTTCGCTTCCGCGTGTGATAAGAGTATCAGAAACGGAAATGAGATATCTGCTGCTTGAAAATATATTAGTGCAGTATGCCGATATGGTGTTTGAGGGGTTTTCCGTCATAGAACGAGCTGTCTTTTGTGTTACGCGCAGTGCCGACTTAAATCTTGATGATGATGTTCTCGATGCAGATCGTACGTTTTTGACATATATGAAACGGATTCTCAAAAAACGACCAAGACTTCGGGCGGTGCGATTGGAAGTAGATAGAAGGTTATCTGACGAATTGCTTGGCGGGCTGATCAGACGATTGCGGTTGAAGAAAGAGCGTGTATGGATCGGTCGGTCGCCTCTTGAGATGAGTTATGTGGCGCGTGTTATCGACATGGTCGAGCATGGGGTGAAAAAAGAATTGACATATCCTGTGTTCGTTCCACAATATCCCGATTTTTATGTGCCTAAGGAATCTATCATTCGTGCGATAGAAAAACGAGATAGGCTGCTTTTTTATCCGTATCATACATTTGATATATTTACTGAATTATTGCGAGAAGCGGCGTGTGATGATGATGTGATATCCATCAAGATCACTGTCTATCGACTGGCGGAACGGGATTCTAAGCTCACAACATATCTGATCGGTGCGGCCGAAGCAGGCAAAGATGTGACTGTTTTGATGGAGCTTAAAGCAAGGTTCGATGAGCAGAACAATATTGATTGGGCGGAGCGGCTGGAAGCGGCAGGCTGTCGCGTGCTGTACGGTGTAGAGGGGGTCAAGGTGCATGCCAAGATATGCTTGATAGGTCGGCGCTGCCAAGGTAGTTTGCAATATATTACGCAGGTCGGAACGGGCAATTATAATGAAAAAACGGCAAGAATGTATACTGATATTTCTTTACTTACAACAGACATAGAGATCGGAAAAGAGGCGGCACTTTTCTTTCAGAACATGGGTGTAGGAAATTTGAACGGTCATTATGCGCATATGCTTGTGGCACCTCGAGAATTGCGAGAACGGTTATTAGCATATATTGATCGAGAGATCATTCGTGCACGCAGTGGTATGGGTGGAAGAATTATCTTCAAGATGAATGCGTTGACAGATAAAGTCATCATTGATAAGTTGTGTGAAGCATCGTCGGCAGGCGTTCGCATCGACCTTATTGTACGTGGTATCTGTTGTCTTTTACCGCAGGTGCGTGGTAAGACGGACAATATCACGGTACGAAGCATCGTGGGCAGATTTCTGGAACATTCGCGCATCTATTTGTTTGGTAAAGGCGAGGAAACAGAGATATATCTATCGTCTGCAGACTTGATGACGCGCAATACCGAGCGACGTGTGGAGATCGCATGCCCTGTTAGGGATACAAGCGCCAAAGAGCAGATCATAGAGATGCTGACTTGTCAGCTTGCCGATACTGTCAAGGCGCGTATTCTGCAAGCTGACGGCACGTATAAAAGAGCTGCGAGCGGGCGGGAGTATATTGATTGTCAAACGATATTTATGCAGCAGGCGGTTAAAGAGAATAAAGAAAGAGTTCAGGCGGAAACTGATGGAGAGAAACGTGGTTTTTGGCGATATATTCGGGCGAAATTGAAATAAACTTGATAAATATGATACAAAACATCGTTAAAAGTAAGATGCAAACAGGAATTTGGCCGGATTTGTCAAACTAATAAGGATACAATAAAAAACTGGTGGTGTTTTTGTGCAAGAAGTAAATAAATTGATAGAAGATATGATCGCCACTATCCATTGTGATATGTCGGTTGAAACATTAGAGATCACGCGAGATGCTCTTGTTGAAGGCAGAACTTGCGAACATAGAGTAGACCTGTATTGGAAATTTAAATCGCATGATATCGTATATCAGGCATTGATCGATGCATCGCATTATAATGAAGAAAAAATCACAAAAAAAATGCTTTTCCAAGCATTTTCCTCTGCCAATGATATCAATGGTCAGGTCGTCGGTGTCGTTTTGACAAAACCGATCATGGATCCGGCGGTTAAAGAGCTTGCGGAAAAATCGCGTATCGTATTGTGCGAAGTCGGTGAAGGCATCGCTCAGCAGGTCGTAGAACCGATCGTAAAACGCATGAACATCAATTTTGATCGTGAATGGATCAAAGCTGAAAAAGAACGTCTCGGTATTGGCGACAAACAGATCAACTTTAAAGGTAATCCGAAATATCTGTTCATCTATGATGAAGAAGAAAATTGCATCGACTCTCTTGAAGGTGTCGTAGAATCGATCTTGCGTGACAAAGCCAAAAGCGGTTATTTGGACGAAGAAGATATCGATCATTTGTTCGGTGCGCCGACATATCTCAAGATCGACGACGAATATTTCCCGAAAGTTAAGATTCTCGGTCTTGTTGTAACGGCTGAGATCAAAAAATCGGCACTTGTCGGAACAGAAGATATTGTTGAAAACATCAAAGTACAGGTCATGAAACAATTTTTGCAGTAATTCTGCCTTGACATAATAAGATGCGTTCACTATAATAAAGAAGAATTATATAGATAAAGGTATTGCGAAGGACATGATGTCAGTCACCACTCGCCTCAGAGAATAACGCCATTGGCTGGAAGCGTTTGCGATGCGATTGAGATTACCGCCTTCAAGACTGCTCACCGAACCAGTAGTAGGCTGAGACGGCTATTCGTCGTTACAGAATGAAAAGTAGGACTCCCTGTCAATCAGAGTGGAACCGCGGGCCATGTGCTCGTCTCTGGATCGATCGGGAGTTTTTGTTTGCAAACAGAGAAAATTGGAGGAAAAGATTATGGCAACGATTGATATTACATTAAAAGACGGTGCTGTTCGTCAGGCAGAAGCAGGCATTACGCCGATCGCTTTTGCAAAACAGCTCAGCAACAGCTTGGCAAAACAAGTTCTTGGTGCAAAAGTAAACGGAGAAATGGTTGATCTCAACCAACCGCTTACTGAAAATGCAACACTCGAATTCGTAACGTTCGAAGATGCAGACGGCAAACATGCACTTCGTCACAGTGCATCGCACATTCTCGCACAGGCGGTACTCCGTCTTTATCCGAATGCAAAACTCGCGATCGGTCCTGCTATTGAAAACGGCTTCTATTATGACTTTGATATGGAAAAACCGTTCACGCCTGATGACTTGAGCAAAATCCAAGCAGAAATGAACAAGATCGTCAAAGAAAATCTTGCGATCGAACGCAAAGAAGTATCGCGTGAAGAAGCACTCCGTTTCTTCGAAGAAAAAGGCGAGATCTACAAAGTAGAACTTATCCAAGACCTTCCCGAAGATGCTGTCATCTCTATGTACACGCAGGGCGAATTCACCGATCTTTGCGCAGGCCCGCACGTTCTTACAACGGGCAAAGTAAAAGCGATCCAGCTTCAGAGCATCGCAGGTGCTTACTGGCGCGGCAATGAAAAAAATAAAATGCTCCAGCGTATCTACGGTACGGCATTCGAGAAAAAAGCCGACCTTGATGCTTATCTTACGCTCCTTGAAGAAGCGGCAAAACGCGACCACCGCAAACTCGGTAAAGAACTTGACCTTTTCAGCATCCAAGAAGAAGGCCCGGGCTTC
>JAFSAX010000026.1 GCA_017442105.1 Selenomonadales bacterium
ACGCAGGTGCAGTTGGCAGAGAAGATCGGTATCTCGTCCAACTATCTGAGCCGGATCGAGCGCGGTAAGCGAGAAAAGTATTCTTTGCGCGTTCTTGTAATGGCGGCGGATGCGTTGGATGTTCCGCTCGGTGCGCTTTGCGATTGATGCCGTGTGAGAGGTCGTTTCTTCGTTATGATGGAAGAGGGTTCGGGCAGTCATGCTCGAGCTCTCTTTTCTGTTTTTTCGCGGTCGATAGATGGGGAATGATGCTTTTTGTGCGGGAATGGGCGAATATTTACAAAAGAATTGCCGAAAGAAATTGAACTTTTCGGATAAATCATGTACAATAAATATTATGTGTGGGTCTGCCATCTTGGCAGGCCGTTTGACGAGTGATGACAGACAGCAGGAGGTCGGAGAATTGAGTACGGTTCTGGATCAGATTGAATATAAGGTACGAAACGGTATTCGATTGACGCGCGAGGACGGTATCGCGTTGTTTAAGTCGAATGATCTGGCACGGATCGGCGCGCTTGCCGATGAGGTGCGTAAGAAGATGACGGGCGATGATGTGTATTTTAATGTGAATCGCCATGTGAATTTGACGAATATTTGTACGTCGCTTTGCAAGTTTTGCGCGTTCGGTTGCGAGAAGGACAGCAAGAAGTCGTATGCGATGACGAAGGAAGATGCGATCGCGCTTGCCGAGCGTTCGGTGAAAGACCCTGCGCTTCGTGAGTTTCATATCGTAAGTGCGATGCATCCCGATTGGCCGTACGAATATTATGTGGATATCCTTCGTACGTTCCGCGATAAGTTCCCGCAGATCCATCGTAAGGCGTTCACGGGTGTTGAGATACAGCATTTCGTGAAGATCTCCGGTAAGTCGGTGCGCGAGGTGCTTGCAGACTTGAAAGAGGCAGGTCTGCAGTCGATGCCGGGCGGCGGTGCGGAGATCCTTTGCGATCGTATCCGTAATCTGCTCTGCCCGAATAAGGCGACGGCTGACGAGTGGCTCGAGGTGCATCGTCAGGCGCATAAGATGGGTATCAAGACGAATACGAGTATGCTCTACGGTCATATCGAAACGGTCGAAGAACGTGTAGACCATATGCTCCGCTTGCGTGAGCTTCAGGACGAAACGGGCGGGTTCCGCAACTTTATTCCGTTCCCGTTCCAGCCGAATAATACGGCGCTTGAGGATACGATCACGCGCACGACGGTGTGGGATGATCTTCGCACGATCGCGATTTCGCGACTCATGCTTGATAACTTCAAGTATATCAAGGCATACTGGGTCATGCTGACGCTTCCTGTGGCACAGCTTGCGCTCGGTTTCGGTGCGAACGATCTCGACGGTACGGTCAGCGAGGAGCGTATCATGCACGCGGCTGATGTGAAGTCGAGTAAATCTCTCAGTTCCGATAATCTCGTTGAAGCGATCCGTCAGGCAGGTCGTGTGCCTGTTGAGCGTGATTCGGAATATAACGTAGTCCAGCGATATTAAGAAAAAAGCCTTCTCTTTGTGAGGAGGCTTTTTTGTATGCGCGGGCAAGGGAAAGACGACGAATATCGTCGTGGAATAAGGTGTATATTGTCAGTCGGCAGGATTTTTTGTATGCAGTGTACAACATAGACAGTATAGGAATGGAGGCTTATTGATATGAGGAAGAATGAGCATATTGCGTTGACAGTACTGGGGGCATCAGCCACCCTTTTGGCGGCGAGCTTGCCGTATGCGCATACGTTCGTCGGCGGGCTGTGTGCTTCAGCATCGCTTGCGGGCGTGATCGGCGGTCTGGCGGACTGGTTCGCGGTGAGTGCGATCTTTACAAAACCGCTCGGCGTGTCGTTTAAGACGAATCTGATCGTGAACAATCGTCATCGCTTGGAGCAGGGTGTCGGCAGAATGGTGAGCGAGGAGCTTCTGACGGCAGAGTCTGTCGAGTCGTTTCTCGAGAAATACGATCTCGGCGCGATGGTGGTGACGCTCTACGATAAGATGAACGGCGAAAAGTATCTGCGCGAACAGCTGATACATGCTTCGCGTAAGCTTCTTGCGATGGTCGATGAGGAGGCTGTGCTTCTTCTTGTACGGTCGGCGGTGCAAGGCGGTGCAGGCAAGGTCGATTGGCGGGCGGTGCTTGCGGAATCTTCGGCGGAGCTTGCAAAGGACGGTCATCTCGATGAGGCGGGACGCGTCCTTCTTGCGGAGGCGAGACGTATCGCCGAGTCACAGGAGCTCTACGGTATTCTCCGCACAGTCGCGTCCGATGCGCTTCATGCGTATGAGAGCGGCGGTACGGGCAGACAATTCCTCCACAGCATGATGGACTTGTCGCCCGAGCGGTGCGCCGACTTGGTGCGGGCAAAGCTGGTCGAACGCATCGCCGAGGAAGAGGCGATGGGCAGAGGCGCGAAGCATTTTGCGTATATTTTGTCGTGGGGCATAGGTTCGCTCCCTGCGGACAAGCTCCCCGATATGATGGCAGACGCGGCCGCGGATAAGGTGCGTGCATGGCTCGATGAGACGAGACGCGCGCTCGATGAGTCGCCCGAGTCGGTCGCGTGGCTGGCGAAGCTTGCGAAGCGTATCGGCAGAGAGGTGGACAGCCTGCTTCTCGACGATGAACGCAATGCGTGGTTCAATCAAAAAATGCGCGAGCTCGTCTGTCAAGGACTTGCCGAGCATAAAGATAAACTGGCGACGCTTGCCGAAAACGGTGTGAAGAATATGCCCGATGAGATGCTGACAGGTATGCTCAAAGAAAAAGTCGGCCACGACCTTCAGATGATCCGCGTGAACGGCTCGCTCGTCGGTGCGCTTGCAGGCGCGATGCTGTATCTCCTTCGCTATGCGTGGAAGGCGGTGGTATTATGACGATGAGAAAGACTGCCGATACCGTGCTCATCACGCTGGCAGTGCTGTTCGTGCTGTCGCTTGTTTTGATGCGTATCGTCGGTGATCCTGTCTGGCTTCTTGCGGTGCAGGCGATGCTCGAAGGTGCGCTCGTCGGCAGTATCGCAGACTGGTTCGCAGTGCGTGCGCTCTTTGGTGCGCCGCTCGGTATCACGTTCCATACGCGTCTTGTTCCGCGTAATCGTGACCGCTTGATACGCGCGATCGCAGACGGGGTACAGAACCGCATCTTGACACGTACGGTCATTCGCTCGCATCTGACGAAACGGGTGCTGACGACGATGCTCATTGAGAAAGCCGAAGCGTACGGCATCGAGCGCGGTCTGGCGAAGGTGTGGGATAGTCAGGTGCGTCCGAACGTGAGCGGTGAAAAGACTGCCGAAACGCTCTTGGCGAAGCTTGATAAGGCAGAGATGCCGTCCGTGCTCGGTGCAGAAACGGCGCAGACTGTCAGCGAAGCTGTACTCACTTGGGCGGCAGACAAAGCGGAAACAGAATCGTTTCGACAGACGGTCGAGGAGTACCTAGAGCAGTTCGTTGCGGAAAAAACGGCGTCGGCAGGCGCGCTCGGTGCGCTGTTCGGTTTCTTTGCCAAAGCGAGCGGTACAGTCGATACGCACGAGGCGTCGGTGACGCTGTCGCGTGCCGTTGCCGACTATCTGCATGGCGCATCCGAGGACGGTCACATGACGAAGCTGTGGCTGACGGCAGAAGTCCGCACGATATTGGCGCGTATCGACGAGAAGGCTGTCATGGGTGCCTATCTTGCTGACGATACAGTGCGTGCGGAGCTTGGTCGCATCGTCTGTACGGCGGTGAACAGCGGCGAGCCACAGATGAAAGCGTTGTTCGTGGCAGAAGGCGTTCGGCTCTGGCATATGCTGACGCAAGACGAAGCATTTGTTACCGAGCTCGAGGCGAAGCTTAGGCTCATGCTCTATCGCTTCATCGAGATGCGGCGTGATCTCATCGGTGCGGCGATATCGCGTACGCTCTCTGCCTACAGTGAAGACGAGATGCGCGCATCCATCGAGGAGAAGGTCGGCGACGATCTTGAATGGATCCGATTGAACGGCGCGGTGCTCGGCGGCGTGCTCGGTCTGGCATTGTTCGGTGTACTCTATGCGGGCGGCATCGTGCTCGGATAACGATGAAAAACGAGCCGCCGTTCGACAAAAAATCAGCTTGATGAGCGGTATGATGATACAGATATTCGCATGATAACGATGCCGAATGGGAATCATAAACGACCTCTAAACTACATAAAATGGAAAATCGAGCAACGTTCGATGAAAAATACAATTCTATGGAAGAAAAAATCTTCAAAAAAACAGAAAAAAGAAAGGAATGAAGCGGAAAAAGCAACAAAACAGGCAGTAAATATGTTACAATAAATATAACGGAAAAATACACCGTCGGACTGCCAGCGGGCGGTTCGATGCAGCAGGAAGATTTCTGCTTCTGATGGTTTGGACATGATGACAATGATTGGAGGAAATGCGATGCGTGGAACGGAATGTTTGGCTATGATTTTAGCAGGTGGTCAGGGGAGCCGTCTTACTCTCTTGACGCAAAATATTGCAAAACCGGCAGTATATTTTGGGGGGAAATATCGTATCATCGACTTCCCTTTGAGTAACTGTCACAATTCGGGTATCGATACGGTTGGGGTGCTGACGCAGTATAAACCGTTGGCATTACATAGCTATATCGGTACAGGCGAAGCTTGGGATCTCGACCGCAAAGGCGGCGGGGTATTCATTCTTCCGCCGTATGCACGTGAAAAAGATGCCGAATGGTACAAAGGTACGGCAGATGCTATCTACCAGAATATCAACTTCATCGACGAAATGGACCCCGAATATGTCGTGATCCTCTCGGGTGACCATATCTATAAAATGGACTATTCCAAAATGCTTGATTTCCATAAAGAAAAAGAAGCAGCGGCAACTATTTCGGTTATCGAAGTGCCGTGGGAAGAAGCTTCCCGCTTCGGTATCATGGCTGCTGACGAAACGGGCCGCGTGACCGAGTTTGTAGAAAAACCGCCGGTGCCGCCGAGCAACTTGGCATCGATGGGTATCTATATCTTTACATGGAGCTTCCTCAGAGAATATCTCGTAGCAGATGCGGCAGATGCTGATTCGGAACATGACTTCGGTAAGAACGTTATTCCGAATATGCTGAATGATGGACGCAGAATGTTTGCGTATCCGTTTGCCGGCTACTGGAAAGACGTCGGTACGGTCGACAGCTTGTGGGAAGCACATATGGATCTTTTGAGCGACGATACGGAGCTTGATCTTTACGATCCTGCATGGCGTATTTATTCTGTTAATCCTGCGAAACCGCCGCACTATATCGCAGACGATGCTGTCGTAACGACGTCGATGGTATCGGAAGGTGCGGTCGTACACGGTACGGTTGAAAAATCGGTACTGTTTGAAGGCGTTTCTATCGGCAAAGGTGCTGTCGTAAAAGAATCTGTCTTGATGCCGGGCGTTGTCATCGCCGACAATGCGCGTGTTGAAAAAGCAGTTATCGCACGCGGTGCGAAAGTAGAAGCAGGTGCCGAAGTGGCAGATGCTGACGGTAAGGTCGTTCTTATCGGTGAAAATGTTGTAGTAGCAGCGCAGCCGCGCGGTTAAAAGGAGGAACAAAGATGAATTCTGTAATGGGTTTGATCAACTTATATGAAGATGAGAGCTTAATTCCGAAATTGACGGAGAACCGTCCTCTTGCAGCCGTGTCGTTTGCCGGCCGCTATCGTCTGATCGACTTCGCACTTTCCAATCTGGTCAATGCGGGTGCGCAGAACGTAGGTATCTTGTTCCGCGACAAAGCGCGCGCACTTATGGATCACCTCCGTTCCGGTAAAGAATGGGATCTTGCACGCAAACGTGACGGTCTGTTCGTTTTACCGCAGACGAAAGGTGAAAGTGACTGGATGGACGATGCTCCGGCACTCGCTTGTCATATCGACTATCTCAAAAAATCCCGCCAGGAATACGTTATCATGAGCGGTACGAGCATGGTGTTTACGATGGACTATACTCCGTTCATCGAAGCGCACAAAGCATCGGGCGCGGACGTTACGATGCTCTATCGTCAGGAAGATGATGATTTCGACTTTACGCGTGCGACGGTCATGGCTGTCAAAGACAACGGCGAAGTGACCGACCTGGCTGTTAATCCTGCACACCGTTTCAGCAACAGCGTGGCATTGGGCGTATACATCATGCGTCGTGAGTTCCTCATCGATCTCGTTCGCGACGTACTTGCACACGGCGGCAGAAATATCTTGAAAGACGGTCTTGTACGTTACTTGAATGAGTACAAAGTATACGGCTATCGTTATGACGGATATGTAGCAAGAATCGATACGACGCTGAAATATTATCAGCACAATATGGATATGGTAAAAGAAGAAAACTGGTCTGCGCTCTTCGGTCAAGCTCAAAAAGTCTTGACGAAGATCAAAGACGAAGCACCTGTCAAATATAAAGAACAGGCAAAGGTTCGCCGTTCGATCGTGGCTAATGGCTGCATCATCAACGGTGAGGTCGAAAATTCGGTATTGTTCCGCGGCGTCAAAGTAGAAGCAGGAGCGGTCGTTCGCAACTGCGTATTGATGCAGCGTTGTGTAGTGAAAGCAGGCGCAGTTCTGGAGAATGTCATCTGCGATAAGTATGGCACGATCACAGAAGGACGCTACCTGAAAGGAGAGACAAACTATCCTTTGCTAGTTGAGAAAGGAGTTGTCATCTAATGAACATTCTTCATATCGCAACAGAGGCTGTCCCGTTTGCTAAAACGGGCGGCCTGAGCGATGTGGTGGGGGCACTCCCGAAAGCGTTGGCGGCGAGCGGCTCGGACGATGTCCGAGTCGCCCTGCCGTTGTATGCTTCTGTGCCCAAATTATATCGAAGAAAAATGCAGTCTGTCGGCGAGGTGGTCGTACCACTCGCATGGCGTAAGCAACCATGCCGAATCTACTCGCTGAAACATGGCGGCGTTCTTTTTTATTTCTTCGAAAATGAGTTTTATTTCGAACGTGACAATGTCTACGGTTATCACGACGACCATGAACGATTCGCGTTCTTTGCAAAGGCTGTCCTTATGGCGCTGCCGAAACTCGGTTTTCGCGCAGAGGTGCTCCATATGCACGATTGGCATACGGCGCTCGTCAGCCTTTTCCTCAAAACGCAATTTTATCAAGACCCGTACTACGATAAGATCAAGACGGTACTGACGATCCATACGATGGCGTTTCAGGGTCAGTTCGCTTCTAAAGTGCTCGGCGATGTGCTCGGTCTTGATGAGAGATATCTGTCGGCAGGAGAGCTCGGTAAGGATGGCGGTATCAGCTACCTTCAAGGCGGTATCCGTTATGCCGATGCGATAACGACAGTCAGCCCTGCGTATGCTGATGAGCTTCGCGCGGCAGGCTCCGACTACCCGACAGATGCGTATGACAAACTTGTCGGTATCATCAACGGTATCGACACGAAGGAATTCGATCCGTCGAAAGACAAAGAGATCCCCGAGAATTACGATGCGAAAACGATCAAGAATCGCGCGCGCAACAAACGCAAGCTGAAAGAGGAGCTTGAGCTTGAAAAAGGCGATCAGCCGCTCATCAGCGTTATCATGCGCTTGTCGAAAGAAAAAGGTATCGAAGTGCTCTTAGCCACACTTGAACGTATCCTTGCACAAGGCGCGCAGGTCGCGGTCCTCGGTCTCGGTGACTTCTGCTACCAAGAGGAGCTTAAAGCACTCGAAGCACGTTTCCATGGTCAGCTTGCCGTATGTCTTCGTTTCGACGAACGATTGGCAAAACGCATCTACGCAGGAACGGATATGCTGCTTTTGCCGTCCCTTACGGAATCGTGCGGTCTCGGTGCGATGATCGGCCAGCGTTACGGTGCGGTCGTGCTCGCGTCGGCTGTCGGCGGTTACAAAAATAGCGTAACTCCGCAAGGCGAGAAGAATGCCAACGGATTTTTATTTGAAGCAAACAATGAAGAGAAGATGCTGTTAGTGATCAGAGAAGCCTTAGAGATGTATCCGAACAAGCGTCAATGGAATAAACTGATACGGACAGCGATGGCCGAAGACCATAGCTGGCAGAAATCAGCGCAGGAATATAGCGCGTTGTACAGAACTCTTCTGTAAGCGCAAGGTCATCCCCCTGCCTTTATGAGGAAACATTAGGAGGAACAATAAGGTGTTCAAAAACAAAGAAACATTTAAAACAGCATTTATCAATAAATTACAGACGATGTGCGCAGGCAATATCGAAACGACGGGCAAGTATGAAAAATACCAGGCTCTCGTCGGCGTGATCCGCGACCACATCAGCGGTAACTGGCTCAAAACGAATATCACATATAAAAGAGAAGACAGAAAACAGGTCTACTACTTTTCGATCGAATTTTTGATGGGACGCTTGATGTCGTCGAATCTCCTTAATCTCGGTATTCGCGAAGTATGCGAAGAAGGTCTTGCCGATCTCGGTATCGATCTCAAAGAACTTTTAAGCGAAGACCCCGAAGCAGGTCTTGGCAACGGCGGTCTTGGTCGTCTTGCGGCTTGCTTCCTTGATTCGCTCGCATCGCTCGGTATCCCGGGTCACGGTAACGGTCTTCGCTACCGCGTAGGTCTTTTCGAACAGAAGATCTTCCAGAACCAGCAGGTCGAGCTTCCCGATGCATGGCTCAAAGACGGCTATATGTGGGAATATCGTCGTGCCGACAAAGCTGTCGAAGTACGTTTCGGCGGTGATGTCGTAACGGAACGTCGGGCAGATGGTTCGGTGAGATTCGTCCATGAAAATTATCATAATGTTCGTGCGGTACCGTACGATGTGCCAATCATCGGCTACGATCGCGAAACGGTCAACACGCTCCGTCTGTGGAGTGCGGAACCGATGATGAGAGATTTTATGATGAGCTCTTACTCGGGCGAAGAATATCGCAAAGCGGCAGAATACAAACGTCGTGTAGAGCAGATCTCGCAGCAGCTCTATCCCGATGACAGCTCGTTCGACGGTCGTCAGCTCCGCTTGTACCAAGAGTACTTCTTCACGTCGGCCGGTATCAAGAGCATCATCCGCTCGTACAAAAAACGTGGCGGCGACATGACGAAGCTCCACGAGAAGATCGCGATCCATATCAACGACACGCATCCGGCAGTCGCAGTACCGGAACTGATGCGTATCCTCATCGATGAAGAAAACATGACGTGGGATCAGGCATTCTATATCACGATCCGCACGATCGCATATACGAACCACACGATCCTTCCGGAAGCGCTTGAACGCTGGCCGATCCCGATGTTCCAGGAGCTTCTCCCGCGTATCTATATGATTATCGACGAGATGAATAATCGTCTCAAAAACGATATCACCCTCCGCTACGGCAGTGAAGATCGCTGCAAAGACCTCTGCATCTTGTGGGACGGTCAGGTGCACATGGCGCGTCTTGCCGTTGTCGGCAGTCACAGCGTCAACGGTGTAGCACGTATCCACAGCGATATCGTCAAAAACAACCTCATGTATGAGTTCTATCGCTTGTATCCGAGCCGTTTCAACAACAAAACGAACGGTATCACGCACCGTCGCTGGCTCCTCAAGTCGAACCCCGAGCTTACGGCTCTCATCGATTCGAAACTCGGTACGGACTGGAAAAAACAGCCGTCCTTGATGGAAGGCCTTCTCGACTATGTCGATGATGCAGACGTGCAAGAACAGTTCGCACAGATCAAACGCAAGAAAAAAGAAGAGCTTGCGGCATATATCGAACAGCACAACGGTGTCAAAGTATCGGTCGATTCCATCTTTGATATTCAGATCAAACGTATCCATTCGTACAAACGTCAGATCATGAACGCACTTCGCGTGATGGATCTTTACAACCGTTTGCGCGAAAACCCCGACATGGAAATGGTACCGCGTACCGTTATCTTCGCAGGGAAAGCGGCTCCTGGCTACCATATCGCGAAACAGACGATCAAGCTCATCAACTGTATCGCCGAAAAAGTAAATGCCGATACGACGATCAATGATAAGCTCAAAGTCGTATTCCTCGAAAACTACAACGTATCGCTCGGCGAAATGCTCTTCCCGGCTGCTGATGTCAGCGAACAGATCTCGACGGCAAGTAAAGAAGCATCGGGTACGGGCAACATGAAGTTCATGATGAACGGTGCCGTTACGCTCGGTACGATGGACGGTGCGAACGTAGAGATCTGCGAAGAAGTAGGCTTCGACAACATCGTTATCTTCGGTCTTAGAGCAGAAGAAGTCATGCGCTACTACGAACAGGGCGGTTACAGTGCGTGGGACGAATACCACCGCAACCCGCGCCTTAGAACGGTGCTTGAACAGCTCGTCAACGGCTTCTTCGAACGGGAAGGCGAATCGTTCCGTCCGCTCTATGACTACCTCCTCTTTAACAACGACGAATTCTTCGTACTCAAAGACTTCGCCGCATACTGCGAAGCACAGGAAGAAGTCGACCGTCGTTATCGCGATGAAAAAGGCTGGCGACGCAGTGCGCTCTTCAACATCGCAAAATCGGGCGTATTCTCGAGTGACAGAACGATCAGCGAATATGCCGAAGATATCTGGGATGTAACTCCCTGCACAGTGAAATAACAACGCTTGCCGAGCCGACTCGGCTCGGCAAGACCAAAATACGACAGACAATGGCAAAGGAAGGTGCACAGCTATGTTAAAAGTATTGTATGTTACCTCGGAAGCTGTACCGTTTGCGAAAACGGGCGGATTGGCAGACGTTGCGGGCTCGCTCCCGAAAGAACTTCGTGCCAAAGGTGTCGATGCACGTGTCATTATGCCGAAATACGGTAAGATCAAAGAAGAACATACGAGCCGTATGGAACTTATCTATGAAGGAACGACACACCTCGGCTGGCGCAGACCGTACGTCGGTGTCCACACGTGTGAGCAGGACGGCGTACCGTTCTACTTCATCGACAACGAACAGTATTTCAAACGTGATGCTTTCTACGGCTATGACGACGATGCAGAACGTTTCGGCTTCTTCTGCCGTGCGATCCTCGACATTCTGCCGCAGATCGACTTTATCCCTGATGTCATTCAGCTCAACGACTGGCACACAGGCCCTATCAGCGTACTGTATCGCTCGGACTATGCGTGGCAGGACTTGTACCGTGGTATCAAAACGGTATTTACCATTCACAACCTCAAATACCAAGGCGTATTCGCTCGCGATGCGTTCACCGATATCCTTGAGCTTGACTGGAAATGGTATGACGGCATGAGCTTCTTCGATAGTGTCAACTATATGAAAGCAGGCCTCGTGTTCTCCGACTATATCACGACAGTCAGCCGTACATACGCGCATGAGATTCAGAACGCATACTACGGCGAACAGCTCGACGGTATCCTCCGCATGAGAAGCGACCGTCTTGTCGGTATCGTCAACGGCATCGATTACACCGTCTATAACCCTGCGACTGATAAACGTGTATTCAAAAACTACACCGCAGACACCCTCGCAGGAAAACGCGAAAACAAACAGAAACTCCAGGAACTCTGTGGTCTTCCGCAGAAAAACGTGCCGATCCTCGCGATGGTAACGCGCCTTGTCGAAGCCAAAGGTCTCGACCTCGTACAGCATATCATCGATGAACTGTTGTCGATGGAAGATATCCAGCTCGTCATCGTCGGTACGGGCGACAAAAAATACGAAGACTTCTTCCGTGCGCTCGCATGGAAATATCCGCAGAAAGTATCTGCCAATATCCTCTTCGACGAAACGCTCGCACACCGCGTCTATGCAGGGGCAGACCTCTTCCTCATGCCGTCGCAGTATGAACCGTGCGGTATCGGTCAGCTCATTGCGCTCCGTTACGGTACGCTTCCTGTCGTCCGCAAAACGGGCGGTCTTAACGATACCATCACGGCGTACAACAAATACACGGGTGAAGGCAACGGCTTCGAATTCGGCAACTTCAACGCACACGACCTTCTCTATACGATCAAATGGGCACTCAGCCTCTACGGTGACGAAAGCGTATGGCAGAAGCTCGTGAAAAATGCGATGGCTTGCGATTACAGCTGGAACTATTCGGCAGAAGAATATATCGACCTGTATACAATGATGACGAAATGATCTCGGAAAACAGAGGTGCTAACGATTGAACGATAACATAAGAGCGTTGCACCATTCGCATCAGCAATACTACCGCAGTCCGTTCGGGGCTGCGGCAGTTTTGCGTACGGTGAGAATTCGCCTTCGTGTAGAAGCGAGTACCTTGCCGAAGCGAGTGGTGCTCAGACTTTGGAAAGAGAAAGACGGAGAACAGAATATCGAGATGATGGCACGCACCGAAGCACGCGGTGCAGTCTACGAAGCATCTGTCAAGATGCCGTCAGTACCGCAGCTCGTGTGGTACTACTTCGTCATCGAAACGGGCAAAGGTGTATGCTACTACGGCAACAAGGCTGACGGTCTTGGCGGTGAAGGGCATCTTTCTGACAAAGAACCGCCCGCGTATCAGATCACGGTGACAAAAGAAGGCGCATCGACCCCCGCATGGTGGAAAGATGCTGTCCTCTATCAGATATTCCCCGACCGCTTCTGCCGAAGTGAAGGGGCATCTCTTCCCGTGAAAACGAACGGCGTCTATCACCTCGACTGGAACGATCCTCCGTTCTATACAAAAGACTCCGAAACGGGAGAAGTCGTCGAATATGACTTCTTCGGCGGTGACCTTGGCGGTATCAGAAGTAAGCTCTCTTACCTCAAAGAACTCGGTATTAGCGTACTCTACCTGAATCCCGTATTCTATTCGCCGAGCAACCATCGCTACGACACGTCCGACTACCGTATGATAGACCCGATACTCGGCACGAACGAAGACATGGAAAAGCTCTGCGCCGAAGCCAAAGAGATGGGCATCTCCATCCTTCTTGACGGCGTATTCAGCCATACGGGCGCAGACAGCAAATATTTCAACAAATACGGTAACTTCGACAGCATCGGTGCGTACCAGTCGAAAAAATCGCCTTATGCGAAATGGTACCGCTTCAACAAGTATCCGAAAGACTATGAATGTTGGTGGGGCTTCGGCGAACTGCCGAACGTCGATGAGATGTGCGAAGACTATCGTGCATACATCATCTCGGATCGTGACAGCGTCCTTCACAGTTGGCACAAAGCAGGCATCAAAGGCTGGCGTCTTGATGTCGCCGACGAACTGCCCGAAGAATTTATCAAAGAATTCTACCGCGAGCTGAAAGCTGCCGACCCCGACAACATCCTCCTCGGCGAAGTCTGGGAAGATGCCTCGAACAAAGTCAGCTACGGCATGCGCAGAGAATACTTCCTCGGCGATGACCTCGACAGCGTCATGAACTACCCGTTCAGAAACATCGTCCTCGACTTCTTCGGCGGAAAAGCTACTGCTCATGAAGCAGGCGCGCGACTTCTTTCCCTTGCGGAAAATTATCCTGCGCACTACTTCTACGCAACGATGAACCTTGTAGGCAGTCACGACGTCGAACGTGCGCTCACCGTGCTCGGCGAAGCACCTGCGGAAGCGACGATGACAGCATTCAAACGCAGTCGCTATCAATTAAGCGAAAAAGCGTACGCCAAAGCCAAAGCACGCCTCAAGCTCGCATCTCTCATGCAGATGACGATGCCGGGCGTACCGAGCATCTACTACGGTGATGAAGCTGGCGTCGAAGGCTACCGTGACCCGTACAACCGTAAAACATATCCGTGGGGACGTGAAGATAAGGGCCTCCTCGCGCATTATCAAACCGTCATCGGTCTTCGCAACGACCATGATGCACTCCGTACAGGCGACTGGGACTTATTTTCTGCCAATGATGATGTACTCGCCTACGGCAGACGCATCGTCGGCGGAAAAGATCGATTCGGCACCGAGCGCGAAGACGGAACCTTCATCGTGATGCTCAACCGCTCTGATGAAGAACAGACCGTCACCGTTGACGTGCGTGCATACAGCCACGGCAGACTTACAGACCTTCTCTCGGACATGACGGTGACAGTAGAACACGGCTGTATCACTGTTACCCTCGCGCCGTACCAAGGCGTCGTATTCCGCGAAGAAGAGGAAAGCAGATTCCGTCGTGCTTCGGGTATCCTCTGCCATCCGACGAGCCTTACGTCGCAGTACGGCATCGGTGACCTCGGCAAAGGTGCATTCGACTTTATCCGATTCTTATTCCAAGCGAGACAACGCTACTGGCAGATACTCCCCTTGACACCACCGCTCGACGGTGAGCTGTCACCGTATCAGTCGCAGAGCGCATTCGCAGGTAATCCCGCACTCATCTCGCTCGGCAAGCTCGTCACGATGGGGCTTCTGACCGTAGCCGACGTGCAGGAAGCCATGGACAAAGAAGGTAAACTGACGCTCATCGAAGCGACAGCGAATAAAAGAAGACTCCTTAAACGCGCATTCGATTCTAAGGCTTGGCAACAAATGGCACAGTCCGACGACTGGAACACCTTCTGCGCCGAAGAAGCAGAATGGCTCGACGACTACGCCCTCTACATGGCGATCAAAGAAGCATTCGGCGGAAAAGCATGGACAGCATGGGATGCAGACATTCGCGACCGTAAGCCGTCTGCCCTTGCCAAATGGAGAGAAAAACTTGCGCGTGAGATCGACTACTACCGATTCGAGCAGTACCTCTTTGAGCGTCAATGGCAAGAGCTTCGGATGCAGGCGCGTAGATTCGCCGTCAAAATCATCGGTGATCTGCCCATCTTCGTCGCGCATAACAGCGCCGACGTCTGGGCAAATCCGCACCTCTTTGAACTCGACGAAGTCGGTAGGCCGACCGCCGTCGCAGGCGTACCGCCCGACTACTTCAGCGAAGAAGGTCAGCTCTGGGGCAATCCGCTCTATCGCTGGGACGTCATGAAAAAAGACAACTATGCGTGGTGGACGATGCGTATGAAACGCACCCTCGCGCAGGTAGACATCGTTCGCCTCGATCACTTCCGCGGATTCGAAGCATATTGGCGCGTCGATGCCAATGAAAAGACTGCCATCAACGGGAAATGGGTCAAAGGCCCCTGCGAAGACCTCTTTATCGCACTTGAAAAAGCGTGCGGTAAGCTCCCCGTCATCGCAGAAGACCTCGGCACCATCACCGACGAAGTCAACGAACTTCGCATGAAACTCGGCTTGCCCGGTATGAAGATCCTTCACTTCGACCTCGATACACAGAGCGAAGTACCGCTCCGCGCGCCGAAAAACAGCGTCCTCTATACGGGCACGCACGACAACAACACGACCGTCGGCTGGCTCACAGAAGACCTTGCACCGCGCGACAGAGATGCCGTCCGCAGAGCACTCATGCGCACCGTCGGCGACGAAACGAGCGACGCACGCCTTGCCATTCGATTCGCATACGCATCGAACGCAGACACCGTCATCGTACCGATGCAGGACGTACTCGAACTTGGCACAACGGCTCGCATGAACCTCCCCGGCACCATCGAAGGCAACTGGTCCTGGCGTATGCCAAAAGGCTCCCTTACACAAGAAAGAGCCGCCTTCCTTCGTGGCATCACAAACGAATACGACAGATAAAAAGAACCCCCACCGAGAAAATAAACTCGGTGGGGGTTCTTATATGCGAGGAGAAGCCGTGATGTCGGCCAACGGTTAGTACTTGTGCGGAAGGGAATATGGGTAGCTGATATTAGGGTAAAGCTTAGAAAATCGCAGCGGCTTATACACGACCTTTTGCATCGCGTGAAGTGGTTCGGCAGAGATGCTCGGATGGCGATCAAATGCCCGCGACCAGCCCTTGGCTTCGAAGATCGTAGTCGAGGCTAAAGCGGTTTCTGTCGTATCAGCGACGATGGGAAGTGCAAACGCGTATCGTTTGATCTGACCCGGATAGAGACGTATCGGGTCATTTTTCAAGTAGAGTGACCAGGAGATCTTTTTTTGGGTGAAGAACATATCTTCATAGTCGGAAGTCATGGAGAGGTACGCTATCTTCTGCGGATGATCGGTGTTGTTATAAAAGGTCAGATAATAGACGATGCCATTTTTGATTGGTTCCATGTTTCCGAATATAAGAACGTCGGGGAGTTTAGCGTGATGTACGGTGGGAAGATATTGATAGTGTTTTTGTTTTACCCATTGCGTAAAACTCTTTTTGTCTCGATCATACATGTAGCGCAGGTCATCAATATCCAAGTCGGGATAATGTGCACATGCAGAATCTGGAGAGAGATGATCGTTGAGCGGAACGGGTATTTGGAGCGTTTTCGTTTCGTTCGGTTCCAGATCAAGCGGGATCGGAGAGGGGAGCGGAACAGTCTCGTTATGTGATGAATATTTTCCTGTCTGTGTATAAAGTCTTATATTTCGGAGCGTATGCAGTGTTTCAAAAGAGCGATTGGTAATGGTCAGCGTCAGAATACCTTTGTTAAGTGCAGTCGGTTCGACGCGAAAATCGATATCGACAGGAGTGATATCTATGATAGAAGGAAGGCTAAAAAAATAGGACAAGGTGCTGCCGTCAGACAGATAGAATCTGGTTTCCTCATGGGTAAAATGTGTAAAAGCAGGTTCTTTGGGAAGTGTGATGGTGTGCGTTGTCGATGAATGAGGCTCGATGCGAAGAACCCATTCGGGGGCGGGATCTCGTTTGGTGATAGCAGAGCTGTACGGCGTTCCGTCATGCGTGTAGAGTAAAACATTGGTACGGAGAACAGCCTCCTCGATCAGCTCGTCTGTCGGATTGGTAAACGTGTAGCGGATATGGTAGGTATCGCCTTCCATCCATTCATCTGATTCGATCGTGAGCTTATAGAGCGGTAAACTAAAGCGAGCCACCTCGTTTCCGCTTTGAATGAGGGCTAAGTGTTTTTCCTTATATGCTTCGAATGGTTTTGTTACAGACTCCTTCCATTCGTTGATCTCCTTCTCGCTCCATGCATCGGCTGCTGCACATGGCATGGCAAATCCTATCATCAGGCATATCGTAAGCAATAGTCGCATCATCATATCTGCATCCTCCTATTATTCGTTACCTATATTGTACCACAGAGCACGTATGTGGTGCAGGGGCAAAAGATGAGGAAATAAAAAAGAACGTACCGAGGTAAAGGTACGCTCTTTTTTATTTCATGGAAAGCTTCGTAAGCGGAGCGAAGGCAGATGGGCGCAAGACATTTTACAGATGTTCGACAAGCTCGATATTTGTTACAGGGGTGTAGAGAGCTTTTTCGGATGGTGTGAGTTTTTTCTGCTTAAATTCGACATCGTAATGAACGCGATATGTTTTGTCTTCATGCGATGCTTTTAGATGAAGGTCGTGGAAGCGAAGTGTATGTGCGACGTCTTGCGGAAGCGGTAAAGTGAAGGAGAACAGCTTTTCTTCGCCGGGGGCAATGGTAAGCGGGGCGGGGAGATGAGTATTATAGATATATCTGCTCAACGTATCATCCGCTCTGTAATAGGCAAGTTCGGAATATAAGGTAAAGGACGATAGTGGTATCGTATTGTTGTGCGGATTTTTGATACGCAGGTATCCGTACAATGTTGTACCATCCGTTTCGTATGTACCGCTTGCTTCGACCTGATTCAGACCATACTTATCGAAGATCGTCGGCGTGTAATAACGCACTTCATTTTTGGCATAATAATTTGCGTTATAGTCGATGCGGTCGTTGCGACTGAAACCGTGTAGATCGAAACAGTGTCTGGTACCATCAATGGTGGCGTACAACCACACGAACGCGAGCGGTAATGCTCGTGTCGATCTGTCGATAGACTGTGGTAAGCGATAGAAGGCTGTTTCTTGCGGCTTTAATGTGAGCGGAAGTGGCGAAGCATCAGTGTAATTAAATTCTTCATATTTCGAATCGGCGGCAGATGGCGAATTTTTTCTGAAATGATAGTTTACGTGTATTTCTCGTATATCAGAGATCGTTTTGGTCGGATGATGGTTCTTCATCGCAAGATAGACCTCACCTGATGGCAGCATGATCGGTGCCATAAGAACGTCGGGCAAGGGGCTTTCGTGCTCTAAGCCATGAGAAAGGGTCGATCGGTCTGTGAAATGAAATTCCGATCTGATATACTGAAGACAATCGAACGGTTCTTTGACGGGAAGTGGAAGGATAAAAGATTGGGCAGAATGTGGCGGAATTGTTAGCTTACGGATACCGTCACTGTATTGACCTCGGCCATCGAGTGAATTTTTCTGCGTATCCCATAAACGATAAAATACATTGATTCGGTCAATATTTTTTTCAATCATCTCATCTGTTGGATTGGTCATTGTGTATTGGACGTAATAAGTATTGCCATCGTACCAATCTTTCGTTTCGATGTGGAGCTTTGTCAAAGGGGAACTGATCGGCAAGTATTTCTGAAAGAAGTTTCCGTAATGATAGTAGGCGGGCCCGTACAGATATAATCCTGAATGTGCCCATCGTGAGTCTGTCCTATTTTGTACATGGTCTAATATCTGCTGGTAATTTTGCGGCACTTCAAACGGTACATCGACCTTCTCCTGTGCCCATGCGCACGGCATCATAAGTCCTATCATCACACATATCATAAAGAGCAACCTTATCATCATAACCGTAACCTCCCGTCGTTCGTTATCTATATTGTACCACAGAGCGCGGGCATCGTGGAGGTATGCGAGCAGAGACTAAAAAAGAACGTACCGCAGATGGGTACGTTCTTTTAGGTTGACGGGTGATATACGGATATACTTATAAAAAGACGGAAATATATTGCGTTATTGGCGGAGATATAGGAAGAGGTATGTGAAAAACGAGAGACTAGGCTCAATGAGATAAAAGCACAGAATCCTGACTGGGAACAGTGGGAACCATGGAAATTGGAAGAAAAAGCAAATGAGTCGTTGGATGAATGGGTCATCCAAGCAGTTGGAGAAAAGGCTATCGGAGCGATGCTTGGATATGTTACGAAAGCGTTTAACTTAAACGGTATCGAGCAGACTGCTCTCAATGCGGCATGGAAAACATTCGTTCAAGAAGCAGAAACGGGCAGATGGGAACGCGACATTACGAGATAGCTAATGACCAAGTGAATCAGTAGTCATCTACTATCATAGGACGGTCATATTGTGCTTTTTCAAGAGGGGAGAGCTTTTTAGGCGTGAAGATAATGCCGTAATGACTGAATCCATGATCGCTAAACATAAAAGCGTTTTCAAGGTGAGGAAATTTAATGACATTTTGCGAAAGTGGAACGGAGAAGGAGAGGAATGCTTCTTTTTTCGGGTCGATGATAAAATTCATTGGGTATTCGGCACTGAACGCAAATCCGTCCTGCGTGTTATCGGGGCTGCAATAGAAAAAACCAAATACTCCGTGGATATGAGAGAGAAGCATTCTTTTATTGTACGGATTCTTGATGCGCAGATATCCGTATAGGGTTGTGTCATCCGTCTCAAATGTACCGTGTGCTTCGTAAAAGTTCATACCGTGTTTATCATATACAGACGGTGTGTAGTAACGGGTGGAAGGTTTTGTGTAATGATCGGCGAGATAACCGTGTCGGAAATCTTTGTAGGGGAGTTCGGAGATAAATTCGTGCGAGATGCCTTCTATAGTGATCGTCAAGTTGGTATCGGTGAGTTCAAACTCCGAGGTCTGTTGGGGGAATGAATGAGGAAGACGGAAGAAAGCAGTTTCCTGCGGCTTTAACCGGATCGGAAGGATTGCGGCATCGCTGTAATCTAATTTGACAGGTTTAAAAGATCCGTCCGAGGCATATTGAAGGTAGGTGGCAGTTAAATCTATATTTCGGATATC
>JAFSAX010000027.1 GCA_017442105.1 Selenomonadales bacterium
AAGTCATGATGTCGGGGAAAGAAAAAAAGAAGCGCCCACAAGGGACGCTTCTTACAGTTATCTTATTCGAACAATTTGCTGACAGGTTCTTCTTTGTAGATGTTTCTGATGATCGCCGCGAACGGTTCGGCAACAGAAACGATCTTGATTTTATCAGACTGTTTTTCTTCCGAAAGAGGGATCGTATCCGTGATGATAAGTTCTTTCATAACGGAGCCATTGATGCGTTCGATAGCCGGGCCGCTGAGTACACCGTGCGTGCAGCAAGCATAGATCTCTTTCGCGCCGAATTTGCTGAGTGCTTTGGCACCTTCTACAAGGGAGCCTGCCGTATCAACGATATCGTCGACGATAACAGCTGTTTTACCTTCAACGTCACCGATGAGGTTCATAACTTCTGCCACACCCGGTTTCGGACGGCGTTTTTCGATGATAGCGATCGGCGCATGAAGACGATCAGCGAACTGACGCGCTCTTGTTACACCGCCGAGGTCAGGCGATACGACAACGAGGTCGCTGAGCTGTTTGCCTTTGATGTATTTTGCCAAATGCGGTACACCCGAAAGATGATCAAGCGGAATATCGAAGAAGCCTTGGATCTGGCCTGCATGGAGATCCATCGTAACAACACGGTCTGCGCCTGCCGTCGTCAAGAGGTTCGCAATGAGTTTCGCGGAGATCGGTTCACGACCGCGCGTTTTACGATCCTGACGAGCATACGCATAATACGGAACGACTGCCGTTACACTGCGGGACGATGCACGTTTGCATGCGTCGATGAGAACGAGGAGCTCCATCAAGCTGTCGTTGACCGGACCGCTGATGGACTGAATGATGAACACGTCTTTACCGCGTACGCTTTCGTTTACCATGACCTGCGTTTCACCGTTGTTAAAGTGACCTACGAAGGCATCCATCAAGTCGATGCCGAGGTATGCTGCAATACCCTGCGCAAATTCAGGATGCGCATTGCCTGTTAAAATACATAATTTGCTGTTTTCTTCCAACTTCATATCTTCATCCCCCATAATGCTTCTATTAAAATTGAGTTTATTTCTTTTTCTTCTCTGCCCAACCGTCGATATTCTTCTGTGCAGCACGTGCCACACCGAGTGCATCGTCGGGAACATCTTTGGTGATGGTGGAGCCTGCCGCTACGAACGCACCGCGTCCGATCGTTACAGGTGCCACGAGATTGCTGTTACAGCCGATAAACGCATCGTCTTCGATCGTCGTACGATGCTTGTGCTGGCCGTCATAGTTGACCATGATCGTACCACAGCCGATGTTGACGCGCGCGCCCATATCCGTATCGCCGATATAGCTGAGATGCGGAAGCTTACTGCCTTCGCCGACGGTAGAATTCTTCACTTCGATGAAGTTACCGATCTTAACATGGTTCTCGATGACCGTATCCGGACGAAGATGTACGTACGGACCGACCGTAACGCCGTCTTTGACCGTACATTCATGCGCATAGACGAACTTCATCTGTACATCATTTCCGATGACAGAATCCTCGACCATGACATTCGGGCCGATGACCGAGTTCTCACCGATCTTCGTCTTACCACTGAGCCACGTGTACGGATAAAGCACCGTATCCATGCCGATCTCTACGTCCGTATCAACGAACGTCGAGGCGGGGTCGATGATCGTAACACCGGCTTCCATCAACTGACGGTTCTTGCGCTCTTTCATCACCTGTTGTGCCTGTGCAAGCTGTACGCGCGAATTGATGCCCTGTACTTCGGACGCATCGTCTGCCACGACTGCCCATACACGCTCACCGCGGTCACGCAGGATACCGATGACATCAGTCAAATAATATTCGCCCTGTGCATTATTGCACGTAAGGCTGTCAAGCGTTCCGAGAAGTGCTTTCGCATCGAAGCAGTAGATCGCCGTATTGACTTCGTCTACGAGCTTCTCTTCTTCGGAAGCATCTTTTTGTTCTACGATCTTCACGACGACACCTTCTTCGTCGCGGATCACTCTGCCGTATCCTGTCGGATCAGCCATTTTTGCCGTCAGCACAGTCGCTTTCGCACCTTGTGCTTCATGCTCCTTACACAGATTTTTGAGAAGCTCGGGCGTCAGAAGCGGCGTATCACCGCACACAACGAGCACCGTGCCGTCCCAATCAGCCAATATATCACGAGCCTGCATCACAGCATGACCCGTTCCCAGTTGTTCTTCCTGCATCGCGAACTGCGCACGGCCCGCAAGATGCTCTTTGACCTTTTCTGCTCCAAAGCCAATGATGACGACATTGCGCTCGGAACCTGCCGCATTTGCCGCGCAGAGTACTTGCTCTACCATCGGTTTGCCGCCGATCTTATGCAGAACCTTCGGCAGACGCGATTTCATGCGCGTACCTTTACCTGCCGCCAAAATGACAGTCAGCAACTTCGACATAATAACCCTCCAATCCTGAACTCATTGTTTCAAGAATATAGATAACAGTTTTTCTTTCGACAGGAAGCATCTGTTTTCCTGCTTGAAAATAAATTAAAAAGATATCGACTTGATGATAAACAAAGAGGAGTTTGACTGTAAGTTATAGAATAATTCCAACAATTCAAAACATTTCGCATGCGAAAGGTGGTAACCAACATGATCATCGAAACATTCGAACGCACAGCTCCCGAAATCGTAGAAGGGTTCCGCAAACTTCTCGCGTATGATTCCGTTACTTGCGCTGTGGCCGACTGCATGGGTCGCTGGGGCGGCATGACAGGCGACATGAAGCCGCTCTATCCGGGCATCCGCGTCGTAGGAACGGCCGTTACGGCAAAAACGCTCGAGAGCGATATCGCAGCTCCGATGAAAGCCATCGACACGTGTCAGCCGGGTGATATCATCGTCATTGATGCACAAGGTTCGATCAACAGAGCATTCTGGGGAGAAAATATGACGATGTCGGCCATCAACATGGGCGCGATCGCAACGGTCGTAGACGGTGCTTGCCGCGACGTGGAAGAGATCCGCAAGATCCCGTATCCTGTTATCTGTAAATCGATCGTTCCGACAGTCGCATCCGTATCGGGTTACGGCGAAGTCAATGTTCCCATCTCGGCAGGCGGTGTCGTAACGAACCCGGGCGATGTCGTTATCATCGACGAAAACGGTGTCGTTGTCGTTCCGAGAGAACAAGCGGCTGATATCCTTGAAAAAGCGACCAAGCTCCTCGAAACGGAACATATCGTTCAGACGAAGATCGCAGAAGGCACGACGATCGGCAAACTGATCAATATTGATGCTGTCTTCAACTCGACGTTCGCTTACCAAGACAAAGCGGCAAACAATAAATGATCCTATAAGACGAAAAGCGATGCTACCAACGGCATCGCTTTTTTATTTGCATAAATGAGTTTCTTTTATTTTGACCGATATCCGTACGGGTGGTTCTTGTGCCACTTCCATGCAGTGCGGATGATCTCTTCGACACTACTATGCACAGGTACCCATCCGAGTTCTTCGCGTATGCGCTCGGAGGAAGCAATGAGTACGGCGGGGTCGCCCGCACGGCGCGCTTCTTCTATAGCAGCAAAATCCGTTTCGGTGACTTTCTTAGCGTAATCGATGATCTCGCGAACGCTGAAGCCGTGTTCACTGCCCAAGTTGTAGATGCGGCTCATGCCACCGCCGAGGAGATGCTTGAGCGCGAACACATGCGCTTTTGCCAAGTCGCATACGTGGATGTAATCTCTGATACACGTGCCGTCTTTCGTCGGATAGTCTGTCCCATAGACAGATATCTTGTCACGGACACCTTGCGCCGTCTTGAGGACGAGCGGTATGAGGTGCGTTTCGGTCGTATGATCTTCGCCGATATCGCGTCTGTGCGATGCCCCCGCGGCATTGAAATAGCGCAGTGCCGCATATCGCATACCGTATGCCATATCATAGTCGGCGAGCATCTGTTCGATCATCAGCTTACTTCTGCCGTATACGTTCGTCGGCTGAAGTCTGCTGTTTTCTTTGATCGGCACTTCGTCGGGCTCGCCGTAGACTGCCGCTGTCGAGCTGAACACGACTTTATTTACGCCTGCTTTTCGCATGGCGTCAAAGAGATGAAGCGAACCTTCTACATTGTTATAATAATATTTCGCAGGCTCCGTCATCGATTCGCCGACAAGACTGCTGGCGGCAAAATGGATAACGCCGTCGATGCAGTATTCACGCATAGCACGTTCGGCAAGTGTCGTATCGTGGATATCGCCTTCTACAAAGGGGACTCCTTCGGGCACAGATTCGATATGTCCCGTTGAAAGGTTATCATAAATAACAGGGATGAAGCCTTCTTCTATGAGTGCTTCTACAACGTGTGAGCCGATATAGCCGGCTCCGCCCGCGACCATGATACGTGTCATCGCCACATCACCTTCATCTTATCAGTGTTTATTTCGCCCAAACGAGTTCCATGATCTTCGGATAGAGTTCTTCAAGCTGTTCGACTTCGATCTGGATAAGCGAACGGATCATTTCGGGATCGAAGTTCGACGGGATCGTCGGTGCGCAGATATCAATGTTGATATCGCCGCTGTCCGTTGCATAGAATTTGAACAGTTTGTATTTCATGTTGAGGTCGTTGAGAAACTCGTTAACAGCTGCTTTTTTGTCTGCCGTTACCGCACCTGCCACGATCTGTGTGCGAATGATCGTCCAGATGGTATCATCGGTGACGATGACCGTCGGGAGCACCTGTTTCTGGATCTCGATATTCGAACGGAACAAGACCGTATTGAATTCATCCGTCATCTCCTGCACTTGGAAGAAGTTCAAATTCTTTTCTGCGAAATATGCCTGCAATCGTTCTGCTTTTTGGTTCATGGGAAACACCTCTTTTTTCTCTGTAAAAATCATTTCTATTATACCATTCTTGCCGTATACCGCAATCTCCTCTTTTCAGTTATTCTACATCGTCTTAGGCATACCGATACGCAGTTTGCCGCGTGTTTCGATCCCGCCGACACCTTCCACGCCCGTGACTGATGCACCGATAGCATCCGAGATGTCGACGGTGCGCCCGATGGAGGTAAAAGCGACCTTCTCCGCAATAAAAACAGGATCATACGCATGGATAAAGATGCGATTCGGCGAGGAGGCATAGTTCGCGCCTGCCGCGAGGATCCCTTCAAAATGCGACTGACACGCGCCTGCGAAGATGACAAGCTCATCGCGCGACGGCTCGACGAGGCGCGCTCTCTTGACAGCTTCGATGAAATAGCGTGAATTGCGATAACCGGCAAGGTCGGCAAGCTTTTTCTTGCATCCGCTTAAGATCGCATCATGCCCCGTCAAGACGAGGATATCGGGGCGGTATTCTCTAAGCAGTCCTTCCACGAGTGCAGGCTGACATTCTTCGTCGACAGACCGCCCAACGGCGTCGATGCGCAGCTGACGATACGTTTTCATACACATCCGCAGATATTCCGTATCACCGTCCAAGTGAAGGACGCGCCCCGGCACATCGAACGAGCTGTATTTCTTCGCACCGCTCGCCCTCATCATAGAACACTCCCCCCGCTGTCTGCTCCGTCGTTCAAAGATACGCCTTGTTGCATCACTTAAAACAGCCTCTTCGCGCAGCACTTCGTCGCGGAGCACCTTCGCATCGACAAGCTCCAAGTCAGAGCGCGGTGCATCGGCAAGCAGCCTGAGGTGAAGACCCTTTAGCACATACGTACCGCCCGCACCTCGCCCGACTACCTTGAACACGATATCACCGCCGTGCGAACGCCGCACGACCAAGTCACCTACCTCGATCCCGCTCACGATGCGCCCCCTCCTCTCTGCCGTATCATATGCGAAAGATACCTCTTTCGTCCGTTTGATAAAACAAAAACCGACCTTCCTCACAGGAAAGTCGGTCATTTCTGTTATTGTTCGTCTTTCAATTTTGTGAACGCATTGGCAAGGTCGGCGAACTCTTGCAGAGAGAGCGTTTCGCCGCGGCGTTGTCCGTCGATGCCTGTCATGGCAAGTACCTCTTTGATAACATCTGCACCATAGCCCATTACCTTAAGCGAGTTGGAGAGCGTTTTGCGGCGCTGTGCAAACGATGCTTTTACCACGCGGAAGAACATCTTTTCTTCTATTACCTGCACGGGCGGATTTTCGCGTACGCGACAACGAATAACGGCAGAGTCGACAGCAGGCGCAGGGATGAACGAGCGCGGCGGTACGGTGAACATGATATCAGGCTCGGTGAAATACTGCACCGATACAGAGAGTGCACCGTAGTCTTTCGTGCCGGGACGCGCGACCATACGTTCTGCAACTTCTTTTTGCACCATCGTAACAAGAACGTCGATCGGAAGGCGTGCCTCCAAGAGCCCCATGATGATCGGCGTGGTGATGTAGTACGGCAAATTCGCCGCCACGCTGAATGTGCCTTCGCCCATCAGCTCGGGAATGTTGACGCGCAGGATATCGCCGTGATGAACGCGCACATTCTCATATCCGCCGACTGTTTCGGCAAGTACGGGAATGAGGTTCGTGTCGATCTCGACTGCCGTGACATCAGCACCCGTTTCGGCAAGCCCTTGTGTGAGCGTACCGATACCCGGACCGATCTCAAGGACACGTTTGCCCTCTTCAAGGCCTGCCGCTTTGGCGATGCGGTCAACGACCGTTCTGTCTATCAAAAAGTTCTGTCCGAGCTTTTTGCTCATATGAATACCGAATCGTTTCAAAATATGGAGCGTGACATCTTTTTTCGCAATTACAGGATGTATCATTCGGTTGCCTCCCTCGCGTCCATCTCGCAGATGGCGCGGTCAAATTCTTCTCTCGTTACACCGTAGTGATTCAGTCTGACAAGGAATGTCTTGGCATTCGCATAACCGATGCCTGTCCGTTTGCCGACTTCATTGCGTCTTGCGGCCGCATTACGGTCGCCTGCAAGGCCTGCCATAATAAGGTCGGTCATCGTGAATGTATTCGTAACTTCTATCGACTGACAGCGTGCCGACTTGATCGCCGCCAAAATAGATTCGGGCGATGCTTGTTCGACACCGATATCATCGTTGGCGTATGCTTCTTCCTGACTTATAAAAGCGTGCTTGGCATTCGGGAACCGTTTGGCGAGGAATCGTCTGATGCGTTCGCCTGCGCTTTCGGGGTCGGTGAATATGAGGATACCGCGCTTTTCGTACGCGCTTTTGATCGCGGCAAGCGTATGCGGACGAAGCGAAAACCCGTTCGTCACGATGAAGTCTGCTTCCACCGCGCGGCTGACAGCGACGATATCTTGTTTGCCTTCTACTACGATTACTTCTTTTATCATAATTGTTCCTTCATTTCTTATCGAGGTGATATCTTTACTATTTTAGCATACCTCGAAAATAAAGAAAAGCGAAACCAAGTTTCGCCTTTCATCTTCGTTATTCAAGTACGTATACTTTGACAGAGCGTCTGCCGAATTTCATCGCTTCGCGACGACTTTCCATGCAGAGGTCGATGCGTTTGCCTTTGATCGCACCGCCCGTATCTGCCGCAAGTGCTACGCCGTAGCCCGGTACATAGACACGGCTGCCGAGCGGAATGACGCGCGGATCGACGGCTACGACACCATGTCGAGCGCGGATACCTGTTGCGGTGATGCATTTTCCGTCACCGTCTGTCGGCAAGTAGGCCGTTGCCTGCATGTAGTACGAGCGACTAAAACGCATATCGCCGCGCGATGTCGATACGGTATCACGCGTACCTGTGCGTATGATGTGGTCGGTAGGTGCTACATGAACATCGGTCGTGATGACTTCTTCACCGGCAGGCTGTCCATTGTGGAACATCTGACGAACGGTAAGTGTTGCCTGTCCGTTCGTACCTTGCTGAACGACTTTTTCCATACCGCGTTCAAGCGTATCGTCATTTTGGTAGACGACATTGTACGGCACCTTCTCCGTACGTGTTACGATCGTTTCTTCATAATCAACGACTTTGATCTCCATACCTGATGTCACAGGCGTTTCTTCTGCTGGGAACGTCTTTACCTTCGGCAAAACAAATCCGAGGTCGGTTACGGCACCGGCTATGGTATTTTTGTCTGTATGGATCGTCGTAGAGCGACCCTTGTAGGTAATATTGACAGGAACGATTCTGGTGATCGTCAAAATCGTACCATTTTCCAACGTATTCGTGGAACTGCGGATCACATCTCTGGCACCGAGACGGATACCCGCTTCGCGAATGATCTTACGAGGATTCATCAGTTCAGTCTGCACCGTATATTGCTGACCATCCGCAACAATATACACAGTATTCTTGTTCCATACAAATCCCGTCATCATCATAAGCACTACAGACAATACGGCAACGATTGCTAATTTTCGGCCCTGTAACCACTGTTTTACGGGTGTTCGATTAGTCATATCTTTCCTCCTTGTTGAGTGTTCGAATATTATAGCACGGCATTTTTGTTTTGTCAAATCAAACTGTTTTTTTACCATAAAAAACCGTTTTTCACCCCTCTGTTACCATATGAACACTGTCTGTTTTTTATGCCTGTATCGTCCGTTTTGGGCGTAAAAAAAGAGCGATCTTTCACTCGGAAAAGGTCGCTCTTTTGTATATTTATTCATTATTTATGCACTTATTTTAAGATAGGCATACGCATGATGCGCGCCGCATTTGCCGTCGTTGCCGCCGCCAGTTCTTCGAGCGTGATACCGCGAATATTCGCGATAAATTCGGCGATGGGGCGAATGTTGGCAGGCTCGTTGCGCGTACCGCGGTGCGGATGCGGTGCCAGGTACGGACAGTCTGTTTCGAGGAGCAGATACTCAAGCGGGATGTTGGCCGCGATCTCGGGCAGTTTGGCCGCGTTTTTGAACGTGACGGCACCACCGATAGCGATGTAGTAATCCATCTTGATAAGCTCTTTTGCCATCTCCCAGCTTCCCGAGAAGCAGTGCAGGATACCATTTATGCCTTTACCTTCGTTTTTGAGCATACGCATGACGTCGCCGTGTGCATCGCGATCGTGGATGCTGACAGGCATGTGCATCTGTCTTGCTACGTCGAGCTGTGCGGCGAACGCGTACGCCTGCATCTCTTTCGATGTCTGCGAGCGGAAGTAGTCAAGACCGATCTCACCGACGGCTACGACTTTGTCATGCTCGCACCATTTGGCAAGCTTATCGAGTGCCTTGTCGTCAACTTCTGCTACATCGTGCGGATGAACGCCGACTGTTGCATAGATAGACTCGTACTTGTCGGCAAGCTCGATCGAAACGCGGGACTCGTCCATGTTCGCGCCGATGTTGACGACGTATTTGACATCGTTGGCATACGCGCGCTCGAGCATCTCATCGAAATCCTGCGCAAAGCCTTCTTCATCAATATGTGCATGGGTATCGACGAGTATCATTATTTCACCCGACTTCCGATCGGCATATCGACTTCGACGACTTTGAGCGCATCACCTTGAGATGCCGCAAGGACCATACCTTTCGACTGTACGCCGCGAATCTTGGCTTCTTTGAGGTTGACGACCATAACGACTGTTTTGCCCACGAGCTCATCAGGCGAGTAGTGCATTGCAATACCCGATACGATGGTGCGCTGTTCGGTGCCGAGGTCTACCGTAAGTTTTAAAAGGCGATCTGCGCCTTCGACTTTTTCGGCAGCAAGTACTTTGACGACACGAAGGTCGATCTTCGCAAAGTCGTCAAAGAGTATCTCATCTGCAGGAGCCTGCTCTTTTTTCGCAGGTTTCGCTTTTTTCTCTTCTTTTTTCGGCTGCTGTTTCGCAGGTTTTGCTTCTTCTTTTTTCTCGATCTCGATACGCGGGAAGAGTGCTTCCGGTTTGCCGACGACGTGACCGTCACCCGTTACTGCCCACTGGTCGAATTCGGTAAGGCGTACGGAGTCGAAGTCATCGCCAAGACCGAGCTGTGCCCAGATCTTCGGTGCTGTACTCGGCATGAACGGTGCGATCATGATGCTGATCTTGCGAAGGCTCTCGAAGAGGTTGTAGAGTACCATGTTGAGGCGTTCTTTTTTCGCAGGGTCTTTCGCGAGTGCCCACGGCATCGTTTCGTCGATATATTTGTTCGCACGTGCGATGAAGTTCCAGACGTATTTGATCGCCGCGCTGATATCCATTTCGTCCATCGAGGAGCAGAATCCGTTGATGGTGATACCTGCCATGTCTACGAGGTCTTTGTCGTAGATGTCGGCTTCTCGCGAACGGTATACGATACCGCCGTTGAAACGGTCGATCATGTTGAGCGTGCGGTGAAGAAGGTTACCGAGGTCGTTGGCGAGGTCGGCATTGATGCGGTGAATGAGTGCATCACGCGAGAAGTTACCGTCCATGCCGAGTTTGATCTCGCGCAGGAGGAAGTAACGAATGGCGTCTGCGCCGAATTCTTCGATAAGACCGACAGGATCGATGACGTTGCCTTTCGATTTCGACATTTTGTCACCTTCGACGACGAGCCAGCCGTGACCGTATACTTTTTTCGGAAGCGGAAGGTCGAGTGCCATCAAGATGATCGGCCAGATAATGGAGTGGAAACGAACGATCTCTTTGCCGACGAGATGTACATCGGCAGGCCAGAAGTGGTTGAATTTTTCGGGATCGTCAAGGTAGCCTGCTGCCGTCAGGTAGTTGGTAAGCGCGTCGAACCAAACGTATACGACGTGTTTTTCATCGAGCGGTACAGGAATACCCCAGTCGAACGTCGTACGCGAGATGCAGAGGTCTTCAAGACCGCTTTTGATAAAGTTGATCATCTCGTTGCGACGGGAAGTCGGCTGAATGAAGTCAGGATTTTCTTCAATGAACTGAAGAAGTCTGTCTTGGTATTTGGACATACGGAAGAAGTAGCTCTCTTCCTGCACCGTTTCAACAGGACGACCGCAGTCGGGGCATTTGCCGTCAACGAGCTGACGCTCGAGCCAGTACGATTCGCACGGCGTGCAATAGAGGCCTTCGTATTTGTCTTTGTAGATATCGCCTTTTTCGTAGATCTTGCGGAAGATCTCTTGGACGACCTTATGATGACGTTCCTGCGTCGTACGGATGAAGTCATCGTTCGAGATGTTGAGCATTTTCCAGAGGTTCTGGAACGATGCCACGATCTCATCGACATACTGGATCGGCGTTACGCCCATTTCTTCCGCTTTGCGCTGGATCTTCTGACCGTGTTCGTCAGAACCCGTCAAAAACATGACATCATCGCCTGCAAGACGGTGATAACGTGCGACCGCATCGGCGATCGTCGTGCAGTATGCATGACCGATATGGAGCTTCGCACTCGGATAATAGATCGGTGTCGTAATATAGAATGGTTTTCCCATTTGGAAATTCCTCCTTGTGATAAGTTCTTGTTTTATCTATCAGAAACCGACGACAGTTGTGTTTTTTTATTTACAAAGTCACCGATTTTCTTTCGTTAGTCCTATTTCTCTCCTTATTTTACAATAATCAGAATATTTTTGATTCCCATAAACAAATACCGTTGACATTCTTGGAGAATTTTGGTATTCTATGTACAACAAGGAATTTTCCGAATATTTTGTAGTTGCATTGAAAAAGAGAGAGGGGAATAAAAAAGATGAAATCCACAGGTATCGTAAGAAAAGTTGATGAATTGGGTCGCGTTGTTATTCCGATCGAACTGCGCCGTACGCTCTCCATCGAAGAAAAAGACGCTCTCGAGATCTATGTTGACAGCGACCGTATCGTGCTCCGCAAATATGAGCCTGCTTGCGCATGCGTATTCTGCGGCAACGCCGATAAGGTTACGAATTTCAAAGGTAAAAATGTTTGTGATGAGTGCATCGAGGCTATGGCAAACAAAAACTTCTAAGAAGTTACTGCCATATATCACATTATGCGAGTGAGAGTGCTATCTGATAGACGTCGCGTTTCGGCATATTGCGCCGTTTTGCGACCTGTCGGATAGCTTCTTTCTTTTCTGTGCCGTTTTCCATCAGCATGATGAGTTCTTGTTCGACTGTCATGTTGATCGTTTCTTCGACAATCTGCGCTTCTTCTTCGCTCGCACCATCTACGATGAGAGTGAATTCACCGCGTGGTGCTTCTTCTTTGTAATAGGCGATCAGCTCTTCGATCGTACCGCGACGGAACTCTTCGAATTTTTTCGTCAGTTCGCGGGCGGCTGCGATGTTGCGGTTGCCGAGCGCAGTAAGAAGTTCGCCGAGGGTGTCTTTGAGGCGATGCGGCGATTCATAAAAGATAAGTGTCCCTTGTATCGGTTTGATGCGCGCAAGCGTTTCGAGCCGATTTTTTTTCTGTTTCGACAAGAATCCGATGAAGTGAAATTCTGTCGTATCAAGTCCCGAGGCAATGAGTGCCGAAAGGCCTGCATTGGCACCGGGGACAGGTGTTACGGTGATGCCTGCTTCGATGGCAAGCATGGCGAGATGACTGCCGGGATCGGAGATGCCGGGCATGCCTGCATCGCTGACACAGGCGATATCCTCGCCTGCCAATAGACGTTCGATAAGTTCGGGTCCGCGACCGAGCTTGTTATGCTCATGGTAGCTGACGAGCGGTGTATGAATGTCAAAATGAGTGAGCAGCTTGCGTGTGTGACGCGTGTCTTCGGCGGCAACGACATCGACTTCCTTCAGGATACGAACGGCACGAAACGTCATATCCTCGAGATTGCCGATGGGAGTTGCACACAAGTAGAGCGTTCCCGTCATGGCGTTCCCTCTTCTTTCGTCATATTATGGTACGACAATATTTCTTCGCTGTATGTGCCGTCCGCTTCCATCAGGATGAGCGGCGGCATGACTTGAAGCCCGGGCTTGGCACCTTTGACTGCTTCGACCATGAACATCGACGGCGGGAGCTTTCGGTTCGGATAGACCATACGAAGCCGTTTCGGTTCAAGGTTCATGTCATGCAGAAGGCCGAGTATCTCGACCATGCGCTCGGGCAAGTGTATCATGGCAAAGCGACCGCGATATTTTACGAGATAGTGTGCCGCCCGCACGAAGTCGGCCAGACTTGCCGTGATCTCGTGGCGTGCTCTGGCTACGTCGTCAAGTGCGGCGATCTTGCCTGTATCGACGACACGATACGGCGGATTCGATACGACAAGGTCTGCTGATTCCGCCGCAAAATCGCTTCTGATATCACAGACATCTCCGCAGACGACGTTCATCACGTCTTCCATCTTGTTAAGGCGTACGTTGCGCGCGGCAAGGTCGGCCATAGCAGGGTTCTGCTCAAGTGCCGTGACTTTTCGCGCACCGCGCTTCGCCACAAGGAGGCTGATGATGCCTGTCCCTGTGCCGAGGTCAATGGCGCGTGTTTTGTCCGTTACGTGCGCGAACTGCGATAAGATGATCGCGTCCATGCCGTAACGGAATCCTTTTTTCTTCTGGATCAGATGGATACCGTCCATCTTGATATCTTCGAGTGTTTCTTCCTGCTCATTCAGCAGATCATGCATCTTCTTTTTCCACCGCGTCTTCCCAATCGATGGTGACTGTCTTACCGCCTTCGAACAAGCGGATCGTCGCCGTCTGTTTGTTCTTCGAGATAGAAAGCACTTTGCCTTCACCGCTCATCGTAACGACGACAGCACCGACTTTCGGCGGCTGTGCTTTTTTTGTACATTCCGAGTAGCAATCGTTCTCGTACTTCAGACAGCACATCAAGCGGCCGCAGATACCCGAGATTTTGGTCGGGTTCAAGGAAAGGTTCTGGTCTTTGGCCATGCGGATAGACACCGGCTCGAAGTCGCCGAGGAACGATGCACAGCAAAGCTCGCGGCCGCAGCAGCCGATACCGCCGACCATTTTTGCTTCGTCGCGTACACCGATCTGTCTTAATTCGATGCGCGTGCGGAATACTGCCGCGAGGTCTTTGACGAGGTCGCGGAAGTCGATTCGGCCGTCTGCCGTGAAGTAGAAGATGATCTTATTGACATCGAACGTATATTCGACATTGACGAGTTTCATCGGCAGTTCGTGTGCCGCAATTTTTTGTTCGCAGATACGGAACGCATCTTTTTCGCGGCGTTTGTTGTCTGCCACTTTTTTCATATCCGCAGGTGTTGCCTTGCGAACGACGTTTTTGAGCGGTGTGATGATCTTATCTTCCGCTACTTCGCGCGGGCCGATAACGACAAGGCCATGCTCCAGACCGCGCGCCGTTTCAACGATGACGTGATCTTCTTTGGCGAGCTCGATCTCGCCCGGGTTAAAATAATATATTTTGCCCGCTTCTTTGAAACGGACACCGACTACTAATTGCATAGTTATCTCCTTTGTATCATACTTCTCCATGCGAGAAGCATGGCTTCTATGACAAGTTTGATATTACCGTTATTTTTGACAGATTGTTCTCTTTTTACCAGTTCACGCATAAACAGGCTGAGTGTTCGCTGTGACCATACGTTTTTTGCTTGAGCGAATCGTTCAAGGCAATCGGAGTTGATGATCTGTTCATCAAGGTCTGCCGCGTATACCATCGCATCGCGCACGAGAAGCTTGAGGCTCCCCAGTCGTCTGAGCACTTCATCGCGCTCGCACATATCCCACGCACTTGCCGTTTGCCAGATATCTTTCTCCGACATCGTCACCATACGAAAGAACAGATCTATCGCCGCCTGCCGCCCCGATTGTCCGTCCTCGGCGAGGATCTCTTCGGCAGGTGCGAATCGTCCGCCCGCCAATCTCGCCGCGAGAAAAGCATCTTTTTCATTTGCTCCGCGTCTGACAAGCTCGCTCGCAAGCGCGTCCCACGGCACAGAGCCGAATTGGACGAGCATGCAGCGCGACCGTATCGTATCGAGGAGCTGATACCGCTTTGCCGTGATGAGGATGAATACGACATCTCCGACAGGCTCTTCGAGCGTCTTTAGAATACTGTTGGCGGCCTCGTCGCGCATCTTGTCGGCTTCATCAATGATGCATACGCGACGCTCGGCCATATACGGCGCAAGCGACAAGTCCTTCTGCATCTTGCGTATCTCACCGATCTTGATATTCTGTTTGTCGGGCCTTACAACGACAAGGTCGGGATGCGACTCATTTTCTACCATTCGGCACGATCGGCACGTACCACACGGCGCATCGCCGCTTTCACACAAGAGTGCGGCAGCTAGCGTTTTAGCCGCAAGATATTTGCCAACGCTCTCGGGGCCTGCAAAGAGAAGTGCATGCGGCATACGTTCACCCTTGCAAAGTTTCCGCAAGCGACCGACAGCGTCCTCTTGACCGACGATCGACGACCAACCGATCATTTGAATACCCTCTCCAACTGTTCGTACAGTTTATCTTGACGCTCTGTGATACGCGAACGTGCGACTTTACCCGTACGGATATCTTCGCCCAACTCACTGAGGATCTTATCCATCTTGCGAAGCGATTCATAGACGTTCTTCTTGCCGAATGCCGTCCACTCCGTACGCTCTGAGTGTGTATACTTTTGAGAGATATACAGACCGACGACCTCGCGAATGACCTCGCGATATGATTTCAATCCGCTGTAAGTCGGTGCTTCGCAAAGCTCTTGACCCTGCTCGATGATACGTGCGATAGATTCTTCTACCTGCACCGACATTTTTCCATTCTTGCCCAACGAAAGCGAACGTAACCGTCCGAACGAATAATGGCCTTCTCGGTCGCCTATTTTTTTGATAACCACGGCACCTTCCGCCTTTCTGTATAACACAATATAGCATAATGCCCCTCCTGCCATAACGCAGAAGGCACTATGCTCCTTTATTGATTATAAATCTTTTTTTGTCAACGTGCAATTTATTTCTGACGCGCACGAAGAATCAATTCCGATATCTCTGCCACACACGCATCAAGGTCGATATTCGTATGCGGTGCGATGTGAAGCTCGGCGAGCTTTTCTTCCGTAAAATCTTCTTCATCGGCAAGGAATCGTCTGCACACCTCTCGATAGTTCGGCTTTGCCTGCGCCTTTTCGCGACGAATAAGACGCATCAGTCGTTCTTCATCATCGACCGCCAGATAAACAGGTACGACCTTATCCGCGCCGTAATAGTCGCGAAGTGCCACGTACGATTCGAGCGTGCCGATGAGAAGATAATCCCCGCCCGCGAAGTCTACCTGTCCGTCGTCCATCGTAAAGTAATGCCAATCGCCGAATACCGTATGATAGGTACGCGATTCGATCATGCGTCCGCTCTTTTTCAGCTCGCGAAACGCTTCTACCGAGCGGAAATGGTATTCGCGCCCGTCAATCTCACCGCTCCGCTGTGGTCTTGTCGTATAAGTCACGACAGAACCGAGGTCGAGCGACTTATCCGCCATCAAGCGAGCAAAGACCGTATCCTTGCCCGCGCTGCTTTTGCCAAGAAGGCAGTATAATCTTCCCATCAGTTTCTCTCCTTCTCTGCCAGTATCGTCCGAAGACTTCTGTCCATCGGCCCCGAAACGAACAGCCCTGCGTCCATACGACGGCGGCAATAGTCGATCGCCTCTGTCGTGATGCGCTCACCGGGACAAAGTACAGGGATGCCCGGCGGATAGAACGTCACGACTTCTGCCGCGATGCGTCCTGCCGACGCAGCAAAGTCTATCTTCTCGCGCTCGGCGTAGAGCGCTGCCCTAGGACTTGTCACCACCTCGGGAAGGCCTATCTCATCGCATGCGATATCATCAAGCACCACTCCCGTACGAAGCTCATCTGCCATCTCGCGGATAGCCACGAGCAGTCTGTCGATCGACTCATCCGTATCGCCGACTGTGATAAGAAACAGCACGTTATAGTAATCGCACAGCTCCGATTCGATGCCTTTTTGGCGCAGAACGGCTTCTGCCTGTGCGCCCGTCACACCAAGACCGCTGACCGTCACCGTCACCTTCGTTTCGTCAAAGTCATAGATACCATACTGACCGATCCGCTCTCTGCCGAACGAAAATAGCCCGTCTATCCGATTGACCTCATCTCTGAGTCTGCGTGCCAACCGAAGCGTTCTTTCCATGAGTGCCTCTCCCTGTTCTTCCATCAGCGCACGCGCACCATCGATCGAAGCCATCAGAATATAGTTTGGGCTTGTCGATTGCGTCAGCTGGAGCATCTGCAAGACCCGCTCGCGCGGTACACGTTCACCCTGCCTTAAAAGAAGCGACGCTTGCGTCATCGCAGGCAGAAGCTTATGCGTGCTCTGCGCCGCCAGATCGGCTCCTGCTTCCATCGCCGACATCGGAAGATCGTCTGCGAACATAAGATGTGGTCCATGTGCTTCGTCTACCAAGACGACCATACCGCGCTCGTGTGCAAGCCGTACGATCTCTCCGATATCACCGCACGCACCGTAATACGTCGGATTGACTACGAATACTGCCTTCGCATCGGGATGCTCTTCCATCGTCGCCAGATACGCCTGCGGCGATGTACCGTGCGCCAATCCAAGCGCGTCGTCTACTTCGGGACGCACCCAGACAGGTATCGCATCGGCAAGGATGATGCCGCCGATGACCGACCGATGCGCCGTACGCGGCACGATGATCTTCTCTGAGGGGCGCACCGACGCGAGTATCATCGCATGGATAGCACCTGTCGTACCGTTCACCGCGAAAAAGGCATCGTCTGCACCGTAAAGGCTTGCCGCCATCTGTTCTGCTTCCAAGAGGCACCCTTCGGGATCGTTGAGATCATCAAGCGCACTCATCAGTGACACGTCCATCTGAAGCCCCTTCTCCGTCAGCATCGTTCGCATAGACGGATGTACCGTCACGCCATGCTTGTGTCCCGGTGTATGGTACGGTGCCATGTCGAGCGCGTGATACGATTCCATCGCCTCGATCAGTGGGGCACGTACTTTACTATGTTTTTCGGTATTCGGCTCATCGTCTGTTATGCCGTTTATCTTCTGCTCATATTTGTCCACAATCAAAAATCCCCTTACACGCCTGTTATTACAGGCTTTTTGCAACTTATCCACTTTTTATTCAAATCTGTGGATAACTTTGTTTATATGTGTATAAACGCTTGTTTTTCAAGGCATTTGTAATTCTTCGTTAAAAACTATCCACAGAAATCATTGTGGACGGCTCTCCCGTCTGTGGATATCTGTGGATAATGTGGATATTCTTTATTCGATTACGCTCTGTACATCTTCTCGGACAACGCATCACGCACTTCGTATTCCGCCAAATATCGCTGTCATCGCCGATGTATACACAGCGCAGACAGGTGTCAAAATGATGTCACCTATCTGAAGCGAAACGACCGTTTTATCGCAAAAACGGTGTCAAACGCGTCATGTTCCGACACAGTATACGCCTCCGGCACCATTCTCTGCCATGCATCGCATCGAGTTCGAATTTTTATCAGCCGAGCAATATCTCCGCGCATATGCCGTAAATGCCGTCCCCTACGAAGTACCATCGACACGCATCCGATATCGCTGTTTCGCCGTTTGCGCATCTTTTGATATGTTATGATTGTATCATAAATCGAAGATATCTGCGCTATTTTTCCACCGAAACGACTGCGTTTTTTTCCGTTTGCCTGCGGTATGATTTTTCGGCCGCCGCCAAGAGTACACCTCGCTCATTGATGAGTTCGCCTTGGCTCACGCGGTGCAGAAGTGTGTCAAGCATCTGTCCGACAGCCTGTCCGTCACCCAAGATGGGCATAAGATCGCGTCCGCCGACTGCCAGCTCACGCACATAGAGAGCCGTAGATTCTGCCAGTCGAAACACTTCGGCGAACAGCTCATCTCGCCCGCGCCCTTCGCATCGTCCAGTTCCGATATCGTCGGCACAGAGGAGCGCATTTAGCTGACGGAGCGCATCGAGCAGTTCTTCTTTCGTGCGATGATCGGTCGCTCTTTTTTTGAGCCAACGGAGCGCGCCTTTTTGATTGACAGGCGCACAGCCCATATGTTCGCGTACGAGCCACGATACGCGTGCGACCATCTGTTTCGGATATCCGAGCCTTGTCAAAATGTCACGTGCCATGAGCGCACCTGCCGCCGCGTGTCCGTGGTCGGTCGGCTGTCCGTTCTTTTCACCGCGGATACCGTCGGTTCCCTTAGCCACGTCATGGAGGAGAGCTGCCCACCGCACGGTAAGCTCCGCAGGCACAGCTTCTACGACAGCGAGCGTATGATGCCAGCCGTCGTACTTGTGGTAGAGCGGATTCTGCGGCAAGTCTACGAGATGGCGAAGTTCCGGAAGGACTGCGACTTCGCGCACTTTTCCGCGTTCGCGTACCGTCACGGACGCATCAAGAAGGCCGCTGTCCATCATCGCCGACAGACCGCGCGCAGGATGCGGGGATATGAGCGTTTTATCAAGCTCACTGCGCACACGTTCGACCGATAGTCCGCGCACACGCGAGAGGTTATGCGCGATGGCAGGAACGATCGCCTCGTCTAAGTCGAAGCCAAGCTGTGCGCTGAGCCGACACGCACGATACGCTCTGAGGGCATCTTCAGCAAAACGATCTTTCGCATCACCGATACAACGTACGATGCGCGCCTTGATGTCAGTCACACCGCCGACAAGGTCGATGACCGTACCGTCTCTGTGCATCGCAAGACCGTTCATCGTAAAGTCGCGCCGTTTGACATCTTCTTCGAGCGATACGCCGTAACAGACTTCGCTCGGACGATGGCTGTCCGTGCCGTACGATTCCGAGCGGAAGGTGACGACTTCGTACGATCTGTCCGCTACCGTCACGATGATACAACCGAACGCTCTGCCGACTTCGCTTGTGCGCCAACCGTTTATTTCGGCTGCGCGCATGATCTCGTCGGGAAGTGCAGACGTGCAGATGTCGATATCGTGGCAAGGCCGCCCAAGGAGCGTATCACGCACGATGCCGCCGATCAGATACGCTTCGTGTCCTTCTGCCATAAGTGCACCTAATATCCTTTTCGCATATTCCATCGTCATCCCCCTTTCCGCACACGCGCACATATTCATTATCTTTTATTATACCAAATCAGAGCCGTTCTAGGAAGGAATCTGTCATTCGCACCGCTTGCTCTATCGCACATATTCAGCATAAACTCTGCCGTTTCGGGGCATACAAACAGTAAAGGAGGCATTCGATGGAAACGAAAACGAAACTGCTTGCTGTTTGTATCGCGCTTCCGCTTGCCACGGGTGCGCTGTCGTCGTTTTTGACGAGAGATGATATGATAGCGTTCCGCGCCGCTCAAAAGCCTGCTCTCTATCCGCCCGATCTCATATTCCCGATCGTCTGGACGGTGCTGTTTCTCCTGATGGGCATTGCCTCGTATCGCATTATCCGCGCACATAAAAAAAACGATACCGCCATTTATCGCATCCGTATCGCCATTGCTTATTATGTACTCCAGCTCGCCGTCAACTTCATCTGGCCGCTCGTATTTTTTTCGTACCAAGCGTACTGGCTCGCATTCGCCGTCCTTATCACGCTCGTCTATATCGTCCTTCGCACATACCATGCTTTCTCCGCCATCGACCGATTCGCAGGCTATTACCTCCTGCCGTACCTCGTCTGGCTCGCCTTCGCAGGGTATCTGAATGTGACAGTCGCGATGCTGAACTGAAGATAAGACCGCATCTACCGCAATATCCATCACTATACAAATCGTCCTCTGCTATGCCTCGTCTACGTACTCTACACATACAGCAGATCGCCTGTAAGGCATACCTTTGCTGTCTTTCTTCCGCCATATGCATTACTGCACCAAGCCGCCTGTATTACACTCCGCCACTCAGACGAAAAAAAGACACGCATTTCTGCGTGTCTTTTGTAGGTCGTTTGATTAGCAAACTTTGCCCGGGTTGAGGATCCATTTCGGGTCGAGAGCGCCTTTGATCTGGCGGAGAACCGTCATGTATTCTTCACCCATCATGGATTCGAGGTACGGTTTTTTCATGTAACCGATACCATGTTCGCCGGACGGAAGTCCATCGAGTTCTTTTGCATAAGCGAACATTTTGTCGAAGCCTTCGTTGAGTTTTGCTTCCCAAGTAGCATCGTCTTCGTCATAACGCATGATGTAAACGTGGAGGTTACCATCGCCTGCATGACCGAAGGATTTGATCGTGATGCCAACTTCTTCTTGGAGCTCATGAGTGTATTTGATGAAGTCTGCTACGCGGTTACGCGGAACAACAACGTCGCACTCGTCGAGTTCTTTACATTCAGCTTTGTAAGCTTCGAGGAACGCGCCACGAGTTTTCCAGATGGATTCGTTGCGGTCGTTCGTGTTGGAGATGTATACATCGTACGCACCGGATTCGAGGCAGAGTTCTGCAACGTTTTTGTATGCGTTTTCGATTTCTTCTTTGATGTTACCGTCGAACGTCAAGAGAAGGTAAGCATTAGCGGATTTATCCGGGAATTCTTTTGCCAAGAAGTCTTCAGCAGCTTCGATTGCACTGCGTTCCATGAACTCGATAGCAACCGGAATAACTTTTGCTTTGATGATTTTCGGAACCGTTTCGATAGCAACTTCGAGGCTCGGGAACGGAACGAGGAAGCTCCAAGCCATTTTCGGTTTCGGGATGAGTTTGAGGATAGCTTTGGTGATGAAACCAAGCGTACCTTCGGAACCTACGAAGAGGTCTTTGAGTGCGTAACCGGAGGAGTTTTTAACCTGTTTACCGCCAACGTTGATGATGCGGCCGTCAGCCAATACAACTTCGAGACCACGAACGTAGTCGCGCGTTACACCGTATTTAACAGCTCTCATACCACCAGCGTTAGTGGAGATGTTACCAGCGATGGATGCGGATTTTTCACCCGGATCCGGCGGGTAGAAGAGGTCATGTTCATCAACGAATTTGATGATGTCCATGAGGAGTACGCCCGGTTCAACCGTAAGCGTGAGGTTTTCTTCGTCGAGTTCGAGGATGTTGTTCATGAGAACAGTGGAGATCATGATACCGCCCTGCGTAGCAACAGCTGCGCCTGCAAGACCTGTACCTTGTCCACGCGGAACGACAACGATATTGTTTTCGTTCGCATATTTCATGATTGCAGCAACTTCTTCAGCCGATTTAACTTCGACTACTGCATCCGGGTACGGACCATTGTGAACGATCTCGTCACGGCTGTAGATTTCATGGATTTCGCTGCCAACGTACGCACGGTCGCCAGCCAATTCTTTCAAAAAGTCAATGCCTTTTTGGTCAAGTTTATTATATTCCATCTAAGTAATTCCCTCCTTGTCAATTATCGGATCTTATTTCGCTTCGAGTTTTTCAACGAGTTTCGGCAATACTTCAAATACGTCGCCTACGATTGCATAGTGTGCAACGCCGAAAATCTGAGCTTCCGGATCCGTGTTGATCGCAATGATCGTGTCGGATTTGTCCATACCTGCAACGAACTGGATGTAACCAGCAACACCGCAAGTGATGATGAGTTTCGGTTTAACCGTTCTACCGGAGAGACCGATCTGGAGACGAGCGTCAGCAAGACCAGCTTCTACGAGCGGACGAGTTACTGCGAGCATACCGCCAAGACGTTTAGCGAGTGCTTCGAGTTCAGCCAATTTTTCAGGCGAGTTGAACGGACGACCTGCAACAACGAGTACTTCAGCATCTTCGATCGATTTTTTCTGTTCTTTGATGTGAACTTCTTTAACTTCGATGTTGGAAGCGTATTTTTCAGCAGCCAATTTGCATTCTACGATTTCGCCGCTAGCTTCTTCGCTTCTTTCCGGAGCCGTGAAGATTTTGTAACGAGCCGTAGCGAACTGCGGACGGTGGTTCGGCGTATGGATATGAGCCATGATGTTACCACCGAATGCCGGACGGATCTGGTCGAGGTCCGTGTTCGGGTTCATTTCGAGTACCGTACAGTCAGCCGTAAGACCCGTGCGGAAACGAGCTGCTACACGCGGAGCGAGCGAACGACCAACGTTCGTACCACCGACGATGCAAGTGCCCGGTTTGTTCGTGTTGATGAAGTCTTCGAATACTGCCGTGTAAGGTTCGATACGGAAGTACTGGAGTTCTTTGTCGTCGTAAACGAATACTTTGTCTACGCCGTAGTGGAGAAGCTCGTTAGCTTTGTCGGCAATGTTGTAGCCTGCAAAGAGAGCGTATACCGGCTGGTTGATAACAGCAGCCATGGATTTTGCTTTACCGATGAGTTCCATCGTTACCGGATGGATGTCGCCGTCAACGTGGTCAACGTATACGCAGATACCGTTCCACTGGCTTTTATCGATCGCTTCAACTTTTTCTTCAACGAATTCAAATGCGCCAGCAGGACCTTTGCGTACGCACATTTTACACATTTTACAAGCAGCGTTGATTTCTACTTTACCGTCTGTAACTTCGATTGCTTTAAACGGACAGAGAGCAATGACAGCCTCTTTATCCGCGATAAGTTCTTGATGAATTACAATTTTAGCCATCTAACTATTTCCCTCCTACACGATTTTCAAATCGATCAATTTCTGGAACAATTTTTCCGCAACTTCATCCGTCGTGCCTTCCCAAGTTTCACGATCAGTGTTCGGTTCCGGATTGAAAATTCTCTTAACCTGCGTCGGCGAACCGTTGAGGCCATAGTGTTTTTCGTCTTTGTCTTCGAAATCGTTCAAAGTGAACCACGGAATCTGTTTGTCAGCCGTAGCTTTCTGCAATTTGTAGGACGGAAGTCTCGGAGTGTAGATACCTTTTTCTACCGTGATAAGGCACGGATACGTCATTTCAACAACTTCGACGCAGTGGCCGAGGTCCATTTCAACAACGATGGAAGCATCTTTCACTTCTACAATTTTCGTTACATTCGGTACCATCGGAATTCCGAGGAATTCGGAAAGTTCCGGACCTACCTGAGCCGTGTCACCGTCAGTCGTCTGTTTACCGCAAACGATGAGGTCCGGCAATTTGCCTTCGCCTGCTTTTTTGATACCGCCTGCGATCGTGTAGGACGTTGCAAGAACGTCTGCACCACCGAATTTTCTGTCAGTGATGAGGTAAGCTTCGTCAGCACCCATCATGAAAGTTTCGCGAAGAACTTCCTGTGCCGGCGGCGGTCCCATGCTGATGGCTTTCAATTTAGCACCCGTCTGTTCTTTGATTTTGAGTGCCGTTTCAACAGCATACAAATCGTACGGGTTCATTTTCGAGTCGGAACCATCTCTCTTCAATACGCCTGTTTCCTTGTCTACTTCGACGTTCGAGGAACCAGGAACTTGCTTAACACAAACCATAATCTCCATAGAATAACCCCCTCTTGTTTGTTACCATTTTAACCATTTTCATCGTAGATTCGACAGAACAAAGCATTTATTTGTTTAGTCGCCTTCTGCTTTATTTTATCATAAAAGAATCATATTGTACAATACCTTCCCGCTTAGTTCTTTTTTTCACGTTTCGTGGGACAGGATCGTATGCGCATTATTATATGACGTCCCACGCAGGCGTTCAGCCTTGATTTGGCGCGGTCTGCGGGGTTTACGGTGCACGATGCGTCCGTAGTTTGTCCGTTTTTGTCCCACGTAAAAATTTTAAAAAAATTTCAACTTCAGAAAAAGTCCCTTGCCGTAAGCTCTTTTTCGCTTCTGTCACAGCTTGTTTTTTTGAGGTATCGCCGTTGATGCCTGCGCTTATGTTGCCAAAGACGGCGCGGTATTTTTTTAGGGTTCTCCGCCTGTTTTGGCAGTCGGTGATGACGGCTTTTTACAAAAAAAGAACAGCCTCTGCCTTAGCAGTCTGTTCTTTCATGTCGCCGCTGTTCTTTCCAGCAGAAGAAGTGTTCTTTTGATATCTGTTCCGCCCGCGTATCCCGTGAGGTGTCCGTTCGCTCCTATGATGCGGTGGCACGGTACGATGATGTGAAAAGGGTTTTTGTTTTCTGCCATGCCGACAGCACGCGCGGCGCGCTCGTTTCCGATCATGCGAGCGATATCTCCGTACGTCGCAGTCCTGCCGTACGGTACGGTGATCGTGGCTTGCCAGACGGCATGCTGAAACGGTGTGCCTTTCATAGTGAGCGGCAGGTCGAAGGTACGTCTTTCTCCGCGAAAGTATTCGCCGAGTTGTTTTTCGGCTTGGTCTAAGATGCGCTCGTCACGTTCGTTTCCTTGCAGACAGGATTCGGGCAGGTGATGCGTACGGACGGCGATGAGTGCGCCGTCATATGCGGCGAGGTAGATGTTGCCGATGGGCGATGCGATGACTCTGTCTGCCATGGTCACCACCACAAGGAGAGGGCGCAGAGCGTGATCCAGCAGATGGCGACTGCGATGAGTGCACGTCTGTGTATCCAGATCATATTTTGGTATTCGTTCAATATCTGCACGGCCCAGCGTCCGATGCTCGTCTGATAGCCGAGGACTTCACCGTGAAGGCCGAGTGACTTGAGTTCGTGCGCAGTACGGCAGACGAGATAGTCTACGGTGATGATGAGTCCGAAGTGGTATGGCTTGACGGCAGGCGGTGCGTCGGCGACTGCGGCGAGGCGTGCGCGCAGCGTAGTATTGACGGTGTCGAGGTATGTGATATGTTCTGCGTCGATCCCGCGTTCACCGAGATAGTTTTCAGCGGTAAGGGCGGCTTCGGGTGTCGGCAAGATGATGCGCGGCATCTTGCCGTGTGTATTTTGGCAGATGGAGTGTGCAAGGTCAAGTCGACGGCGAAGGCGCGTCGTCATAATGCCGTCGGGTGTGAGGGTGTCGACGATAAGGATGTAGTCCCATTTGCTGCGCGAGGGCATGATGTGCGAAAGGAAGGTATAGAGGACGAGGCTGCCGAAGGAGAGGACGAAGTAGGCAGATATCATCAAAAGAAGGTGCAAAAATGCGTCCCATACGCTGACGAAGAAGGGACCGCCGATCGTATAGTGAAAGAACGCGATGAGCACCCAAGCAAAGAGGCTTGCTCCGACATAGAGCATGGCGATCTTGCGCGGTCTTTTTTTATCGTACAGCTCTTTGGCGGCGACAAGACATACGACCGAGAACACGATGCTCGCAAGCGAGAACAAGAGGAGCAGATAACTGAGGAGATAGGTATATGCCCAACCGCTTCCGTCGAGCCATTCCAGACTGCAGACGACAGCTCCGCACGCAAAGAAAAACAGTCCGATGTTGGCGGTGCGCCGTTTTTCTTGGCGGACAGACAGTACGAACGCGGCGATGCTGATGATGGCGATGATGATGAATCCCATGGGTGCGCCTCCTTTTGACTTTGAGTACGAGTGCATCTGATATATGTTCTTTTTATTGTATCACAATTTTTTCTGCAATACAAAAAAGCGACCAAAAAGGTCGCTTTTCATCGTTTTATTCATTTTTCGGTGTCGGCTCGGTACTCTTTTTTTCTTGCAGAACAGTCGTTCCCTTCTTCGCCTCGTATATGCTTCCTTTGGCGGTTGCTGTTTTTACGATATCATCAGGTACAGCCGAGAATTCTGCCTCACCGACTTCGATGATGGTAAGTTTCATCGAATCTGTTTTGAGGAATGCTTCTGCCAACGCGCCCATTTTATATTCTTCATTTTCTTGGCTCGTGTCCATTGCTGTTGCAAAAATATGTGTCATGGCGTTCATCTGCGGTGCCAGTTGCGTCTGCATGCCGACGATCTTGCCGCCTGCTACCATGACCATCATTTTAACAGCTTCGGTATCCTTCCACGTTTCGAGCAGTTCCTTTGTAAGGTTACGCATCATTTTTTGTTTTTCCGTTTCGGCAGTCGGCTCAGTCGTCGGCTCGCCTTCCGGCGGAAGTGTATCTTCTTTTTCATGGTATTTTTTTATGCTGTTATAAAAGGCGCGTCCGTCGAGCGTTACGTGATAGAGTTGTTTGTCGTCATCTTTGTCGAGCAGTTTGACACTGCGAACGAATTCGTCGAACGATAAGAGCAAGGAGGATATCTCTTCTACGTCACCGCTCGGCAAGGTTTCTTCATAGCATACCCATTCGTTCTTTGTACCGTCCTCTGTGTATTTCTCCTCTTCCGTATAGATGCGAAGCGTGTCACCGTCCTTAAGAAGATAGCTCGTCGTTGTTCTTGTCTTGCCGAACATCGTCATAGAGTCTTCGCTGCGCATGAAGAACGGCTCTCGTTTGACATCTATGATGCTGCTGTTTTTTATCGTTCCGAACAGTGCCATTTTCGTATCGACTATGACATGATAGCGCGCGTTGCCGAAGGTCTGATCTTCCCATATTTGCTTCAAGTCACTTTTGGGCGATGCGAATGCGGTGGTACTGATGACGAGAAGACAGAGCATCAAAAGTCCGATCAAATTTATGTTACGTTTCATAGCAGTACACTTCTTTCGTTTTTTCTTCATCATATCACTTCATGCTGCTCCTGTCGATACAAAAACAGCCCGCCCATATTCGGGCAGGCTGTTTGATGCTTTATATCGCTTTTTAGAATGTTGCTGCGATAGAGCCTTTGTATTTTTCTTCGATGAATTTTTTGACTTCCGGGCTGGTGAGTGCTTTGACGAGTTTCTGGATCTCAGGTCTCGATTCGTCACCTGTACGTACTACGAGGATGTTTGCATACGGGGATTCTTTGTCTTCCATTACGATAGCATCGCGCATCGGAATGAGGTCAGCTTCCATAGCGAAGTTGGTGTTGATGACTGCGATCGCTACGTCATCGAGTACACGCGGGAGCTGCGGAGCTTCGAGTTCGGTGATCTTGATCTTTTTCGGATTGGCAACGATGTCTGCTACAGATGCCGTGATCGTTACGCCGTCTTTGAGCGTGATAACGCCATGTTTCGCGAGAAGAAGGAGTGCACGACCGCCGTTTGTCGGGTCGTTCGGGATCGCTACTTCTGCACCTTCAGCAAGTTCGCTCAAGGCTTTTACTTTTTTGGAGTATACACCCATCGGTTCGATGTGGATCGGTGCTACGCTCGTAAGTTTGAGGTTACGTTCGGAGCAGAATTTGTCGAGGTACGGTTTGTGCTGGAAGAAGTTTGCGTCGAGCTGTTTGTCAGCTACTGCCGTATTCGGGATTACGTAGTCAGTCATTTCTACGATCTCTACTACTACGCCTTCTTTTTCAAGCATCGGTTTTACGATATTGAGGATTTCAGCGTGCGGTACCGGTGTTGCGCCAACTTTGATGGTCGCTTTACCGTCTGCCGGTGCTGCTGCTTTGTCTGCGCCACAGCCTGCGAATGCGAGCATTGCGGTAAGGCAGAGCGCGAGTACGAGCATCAGTTTTTTCATGAGGTTTTCCCACCTTTTCTTTTTTTGATTAGAGGTTACGTTTATTCAGACGGCGCGAGGCATAGTCCCCGACCGATTGAACCACTTGTACCATGATGATGAGAATGACAACGGTGATGATCATGACATCTGCTTGGAATCTCTGATAACCGTAGCGGATCGCAAGGTCACCAAGACCGCCGCCGCCGACTGCACCTGCCATCGCCGAGCAACCGATAAGGTTGATGATGGTGATGGTGATACCCGAGATGATGGAAGGCATCGCTTCGGGGATCATGACTTTGGTGATGATCTGCCACGGAGTTGCACCCATGGACTGTGCTGCTTCGATAACGCCGCCGTCAACTTCTTTTAAGGATGTTTCGACAAGACGCGCGATGAACGGTGCGGCTGCGATGCAGAGCGGTACCATTGCCGCGGCTGTACCGATGGATGTACCGACGATCATACGCGTGAGCGGAATGATGGCTACCATCAAGATGATGAACGGGGTGGAACGTGTTGCATTGACGATCCAGCCGAGCACACGGTTGATACCGAGATTCTGAAGGATACCGCCGCGGTCGGTACAAACGAGGATAACGCCGAGCGGGATACCTGCTGCTGTTGCGATAACGGTCGATAATGCGACCATGTAGATCGTTTCCCAGAGGGATTTAAGGAGAAGTGCATTCATCTCAGGCGATAACATAGCCGATCACCTCCACGCCGAGTTTTTGCTGATGCAGGTAGTCGAGACTTGCCTGGATATCTGCATCATCGCCCGACAGCTCGATGATGAGCGTGCCGTACGCTGTGTTTTGTATCTGGTCGATGTTGCCGTAAATGATGTTGACATCTACGCCTTTGTCGCGAATGAGTCGGCTCATGACAGGTTCGTCTGCGCTGTCACCTACGAAGGAAAGACGAAGTACAAGGTTACTGCCTTCAACAGGTGTGTCGGACAGTTCAACATCCGCAAGGAACGGCGGAAGTTCGTGGCTGATGACAGTGCTGATGAATTCGCGCGTGATCTGCTGTTTCGGATGCATGAACACTTCTGCAACAGGGCCTTCTTCAACGATGTTACCGCCGCCGATAACGGCTACTCTGTGGCAGATCTCTTTGATTACGTGCATCTCATGTGTGATAAGTACGATCGTAAGTTTGAGCTTCTCGTTGATATCTTTCAAGAGATTGAGGATCGATTTGGTCGTCTGCGGGTCGAGTGCACTCGTTGCTTCGTCGCAAAGAAGCACTTTCGGGTCGCTGGCAAGCGCACGCGCGATACCGACACGCTGTTTCTGACCGCCCGAGAGCTGGGACGGATACTGATTGCGTTTGTCCGCAAGGCCTACGAGCTCAAGGAGCGGAAGAACTTTGGCTTCGATCTCGGCTTTTTTCTTGCCGACGAGTTCGAGCGGGAATGCGACGTTGTCGAATACGGTACGCGACGAGAGAAGATTGAAGTGCTGGAAGATCATACTGATATCCTTGCGTGCCGAACGAAGACGACTGTCGTTCATTTTCGTAAGGTCTTCTCCATCTACGATGACGCTGCCGCTCGTCGGACGTTCAAGCATATTCATACAACGAACGAGTGTCGATTTGCCCGCGCCGCTTTCGCCAATGATGCCGAATATCTCACCTTCTGCAACGTGAAGATTGACACCGCGAAGCGCTGTTACACGGCGGCCGCCGCTGGCTTCGTATGTTTTTTCAAGGTCTACTATCTTTATCATTTATTTGTATTGCCTCCTACTGTTACCAACCAACGACTACCGAGCCTTTGAAGTGATCGTTGATAAATGTTTTGATCTCGTCCGACTGATATGCCGAAACGAATTCTTTTACGAACGGTTTATCTTTGTCCTCTGTGCGAACAACGATGAGGTTGACGTACGGAGAATCGGAACTTTCGATAACGAGAGCATCTTTCGTCGGAACAAGACCTGCTGCGATCGCATAGTTCGTATTGACGACTGCGAAGTCAACATCCTGGAGCGCACGCGTGATCTGTGCCGCTTCCATTTCCTGAATAACAAGGTTTTTCGGATTCGATACGATGTCTACGACCATTGCTTCATAGCCGACACCGTCTTTGAGTTTGATAAGGCCTGCCGCTTCAAGAAGCTTAAGTGCGCGACCGCCGTTCGTCGGATCGTTCGGGATCGGTACAGTTGCGCCGTCTTTGATCTCGCCGAGCGATTTGATCTTAGACGAGTAGATACCCATCGGATAGATGACCGTCTTGCCGACCGGTGTCAATTTGTAACCGCGGTCTTTGATCTGATGTTTGAGGAACGGTTCGTGCTGATAGCTGTTGATCGCGATCTCTTTATTATCAAGTGCCATGTTCGGCTGTACAAAGTCGCTGAATTCTACGACTTCGATCTTCATACCGCGCTTTGCGGCTACTTTTTTGACTTCGTCCATAATTTCGGCGTGCGGACCTGCCGTTACACCGACTTTAAGTACTTCGGCATTCGATGCGTTATCTTTTTTATCTGCGCCGCAGCCCGCAAAAAGTGCCATACCCAAGACACACGCCGCACCGACGCAGACGAATTTTTTTAACCATTTATTCATTGTAATCCCTTCTTTCTTTATGTCAAGCAAATTTTTTCAGAAATCATGCTTTGCGGTAGCCTTTGAGCTTTTCAAGACGCTCTGCCGCCGCTTCGAGTGTCGCCATCTGTTTGCAGAAGCAGAAGCGAACGAATTTTTTGCCGTCTTTTTCACCGTCACGGTAGAAGGTCGAGCCCGGAACGACTGCGACACCAATCTTTTCGGTGAGGAAAAAGGCGAATTCTACATCATCATCATAGCCGAAGTTCGAGATGTCTGCCATGATGTAATATGCGCCTTTCGGTACGATGCAGTGAAAGCCCGCATCGGTAAGGACTTTGAGGAAGTAGTCGCGGCGTGCACCGTAGAAGTCGATGAGATGTTCTTGGTAGTACGATTCATCGAAACGGAACGCTTCGGCAACTGCCATTTGCAGCGGAGCCGCAGCACCGACAGTCAAAAAGTCGTGTACTTTGCGAATGGCATCGGTAAGTACGTGCGATGCCGTTACAAAACCGATTCGCCAGCCTGTGACGCTGTACGTTTTCGATACGCTGTTGACTGCAATGCATCGGTCGAACATATCGGGAAGCGTCCACATCGGGATATGTTTTTCACCGTCATAGACGATGTGTTCGTAGATCTCGTCGGTAATGGCAAGTGTGTCGTACTTTTTGCAAAGGTCTGCGATGAACGTCATTTCCTCAAGCGAGAATACCTTGCCTGTCGGGTTGTTCGGCGTATTGATGATAATGGCTTTCGTCTTTTCGTTGAAAAGGCCTGCCAGTTCATCGTGGTCGAACGAGTAATCGGGTGCATTGAGCTTGATATAGCGCGGTGTCGCGCCGCAAAGCACGACGTCTGCACCGTAGTTTTCGTAGAACGGTTCAAAGATGATAACTTCATCGCCGGGGTTGATCGTCGCGAGAAGCGTTGCGATCATGCCTTCGGTCGCACCACAGCATACGGTGATCTGACCTTCGGGATCGAGCGTGACGCCGTAGTCGCGCTGTACTTTGTAGACGATGGCATCACGAAGCTGTTTCGTACCCCACGTGATGGCGTACTGGTTATGGTTGTTGTCGATGGCACGATGGGCGGCATCCTTGAGTGCCTGCGGTGCAGGAAAATCAGGGAACCCCTGCGCAAGGTTGATGGCTTGGTGTTTATTCGCCACACGCGACATTTCACGAATGACCGATTCGGTGAATTGTTTTGCTTTGAATGAAGTGAAATCTCTCAAGATATCCATCCTTTCGTACAAAAAAAGACTCTTTTCACAGAGAAAAGAGTCTTGCTTGTTTACTGTCGTCTTTTCTCTCATCTACCAGGCATCTGCCTGCTGGATTTGGCACCACTGCATCTCTGCCGGTTGCCGGGCGTCATCGGGCCAGTCCCTCGACCTCTCTCGATAAGAGTATTTTTGCGGTTATTTTATAGTGTACATCTTAACATGATTGACTTTTTCTGTCAAGTTTATTTCGACAAAAAATCGCCCTCCGAGCGTTACATATCAACGGTCGGCACGTGTTTTGCCCTCACTCTTCGGCAAGTTTTTTCACCATGTGATAGAGAAGGTTCGTACCGCGTACGATGTCAGCCATATCCGTATGCTCGGCAGCATTGTGACTGATGCCGTTTTTGCTCGGGACGAATATCATGCCGACAGGAGCGATACGCGTCATGTAGAGCGCATCATGCCCTGCACCGCTCGCCAGACGCATCGTGCGTTCACCGATCTCGCCTGCGCAGTATTCGCCGAGCGCGATAAGTCCTTCGTCAAGGAGTGCGGGTTCTTCTTCGGTGAGCGTTTCGAGCTGTACGCCGAGATTTCGTTTCTGCGCGATGGCATCTACGTTCTCAAGGATCGCGATGCAAAGACTGTTGATGTTATCCTCGTCCGTTCCGCGCAGGTCAACAGACATAGTGACCTTGCCGGGGACGACGTTCATCGCATTGGGCTGTACATCGAGCTGTCCGACGGTTGCGACGACGCCTTTTCTCACATTCGCCTGCGAGAGTTCTTCGATACGCAGTATCATCTCGGAGGCACCTGTGAGCGCATCACGGCGAAGGTTCATCGGCGTTGCACCCGAATGGTCGGCACGGCCCCCTATCGTCAGGCGATAGCGATGCGGGGCGGCGATGCCTGTGACGATGCCGAGCGGATTAAGCTGTGATTCGAGGATACTGCCCTGCTCGATATGAAGCTCGAGAAATGCGCGCACTCTCTTTTTGTACGGTGCGTTCTCTGCAACGAATCCGCGCTCTGCCATGACCTCGCCGAGCGCTTGGCCGTCGCTGTCTTTATAAAACGATGCGGCATCTTCGGGAAGCATGCCGACCATCGCCTTACTGCCGAGGTTCGCCACGCCGAAACGACTCGATTCTTCTGCCATAAAAAGAACGACTTCAACTGGACGAGGAAGTTTTTCTTTTGCGATTTTCTCTGCGACTGCGATGGCACCGACGATGCCGACGATGCCGTCATAGTTACCGCCCTGCGGTACGCTGTCGGCGTGCGAGCCGATGAGGACGGCAGGCAGTGCATTGTTGCCTCTCGTCCGTGCGAATACGTTGCCGAACGCATCTTCGCGCACAGTAAGACCTGCACGCTCCATCTCGCCGATGAGATACGAGCGCACCGCCATATCAGCATCGCTGAACGCAAGGCGCGTATAGCCTCTCTCGTCTTTGCCGAGCTTGGCAAGCTCGTTCATCATTTCTTCTACTCTATGTTTCAATAACGTTTCCGTCATAATATGACACCTCACTTAGA
>JAFSAX010000028.1 GCA_017442105.1 Selenomonadales bacterium
GCGGGATGGTGACGGTTTCTAAGACGTTGCCCATAGCTTCGTAGACGCGCGTGATGTTTCCGCTTTCGATGGCGCGTATCATGCGGTCGGCGGTAGGATGCGTTTCGACGTTTTCTGCACGGTATCCACCGTATGCCGCGGCTGTCGATACGCCGAGGGGCGGTTTGACGAGGACGAGCGGGTACGCGCCGAGGGACGGTACGCGCGCAAGGACTTCTCCGCGCCCTTTGGCGAGCATGGTTCCGCCGATCATGCAGAACGGTACGTCGGAGCCGAGGCGTGCGCCGAGGGCGGTGAGCTTGTCGATGTCAAGGCCGAGTTTCCAGAGCTCATTGAGGCCGAGGAGGACGGCGGCGGCATCACTGCTGCCTCCCGCAAGACCTGCGGCGAGCGGTATTTTTTTCTCGATGCGGATATGAGCACCGCGTCCCTCACCATACGTGTCGCGCAGAAGTTCGGCGGCACGGTAGGCAAGGTTGGTGCGGTCGTCTGCGAGTTCGGCAAGGTCTGTTTCTACGATAATATCTTCAGCATCTTCGAGCGTGACGATGTCGGCGAGGTCGATGGATTGCATGATCATTTCTACTTCATGGTAGCCGTCGTCGCGTTTGCCGAGGATATCAAGCGTCAGATTCACTTTGGCTTTGGCGTACTTTGTTATCATGTTTCTCACTCATTTACAGTTTATTACCCCGAAGCGTCGCTTCTGATGGTTCTAACCTGTAATATTTTCTACATGAGCTGTGCGTTCGCCTGCCGAGAAGGTGCATTTTTATTGGGAAAATCGAATGTTTTTGCATTTTTGTCCCCATTGGGCGCGATATCGTCCCGACTGCCCTCTTCCATGTTCCCGCGTTTGCGTTCGATCTCGGCAAATGCGCCGTCATAGTCTTCGTAAAAGATGACGATGGTGTCGCCTGTCTGCGCTTCGTCCAAAGCACGGCGAATGGCGGTGCGTTCGTCGAGGAGAAGTGTGATGTCGCGCACTTTTGCGCCTGCCTGTCGTGCGCCCTCGGCAAGGATGGTGGCAGTTTCGCCTTTGGCTCGTCCTCTGAGGTCGCGGTCTTCTTTGATATAGAGTTTGTCGAAGTGCTTGCCTGCGATGCGTCCGAGTGTAAGAAGGGTGTCGTCTGTGCGATCGCCTGCCGCGCCGATGACGCCGACGAGATGTTTTGCGCCGAGTTTGCGGACAGCAGAGATGACGGCGAGGTATCCCGCAGGGTTGTGTCCATAGTCTAAGACAGCGGTGAAACTGCCGAGGTCTATCATCGTCATGCGGCCTTTGTTTTCGGTGAAGGAGAGGATGCCGTTTTTTACAAGCTCATGGCTGAGTCCGAGCATGACGGCGCCTGCACAGGCGATGAGGCAGTTTTGCATCTGATGGTCGGCTCGTCCGCCGAGGGTGATGGGTGCTTCGCGCAGGCTGACGATGGGTTCTTCGCGGTCGGCTTGTGCTTTCCATACGGTGCCGCCTTGCAGGTAGAAGGCGATGCCGCCCGCGCCGAGGTATCTTCTTACAAGACGATTATCCGCATACATGCTGACGAGGACGACTGTTCCGCCCGCGCGCTTTATCATATGCTCGGCGTACGCATCGTCTGCATTGATGATGACGTAGCCGTCTTTTTTGACGGTTTCTGCAATGAGTGATTTGACATCGGCAAGTGCATCGAGCGAGTTGATGCCGTCTTGGCCGAGATGGTCGTCGGTGACGTTCGTTACGATACCGATGTCACAGCGGTCGAAGGCAAGTCCGCTGCGCACGATACCGCCGCGTGCCGTTTCTAAGACCGCACCTTCTGTGCGTTTGTCGGCGAGTATCCTCTTGGCACTTTTCGGCCCTGTCGTATCGCCTTCGGCAAGACATTCTTCACCAAGGTAGATGCCTCCCGTACTTGTCATACCGATAGTCTTACCTGTTTGCCTCCAGATATGGGCGATGAGGCGGGTGACGGTCGTTTTGCCGTTGGTGCCTGTGACTGCGACGATGGGCACTCGCCCGTCGGTGCCTTCCATCAGATAGTCGAGGATCGCGCCTGCCGCATCGCGCGCTCGTCCGCCGTCGGGGCTGTGGTGCATGCGGATACCGGGCGCGGCGTTGACTTCGATGACGGTGGCACCGCGTTTGGCGATATCGTAGGCGATGATGTCAACTCCTGCGATATCAAGGCCGACGGCAGCGGCGGCTTCTTCTGCCATACGGCGTGTGCTCTCGTGAACGATGTCTGTTACATCGACTGCCGTACCGCCCGTGCTGAGGTTCGCGCTGTGGCGAAGGTAGACGACTTCTCCTTTGCGCGGTACGGATTCGAGCGTATAGCCTGCTTTTGCCAGTACGGCAATGACGGTGCGGTCAACAGATATCTTCGTCAGCTGTTTCGTATGGCCGTCGCCTCGGCGCGGGTCGCGATTCACCTCGTCGATGAGCGCGCGTACGGTCTGCGTGCCGTCACCGCGCACGTATGCAGGTATTCTCTCGGAGGCGGCGACGAGCTTGCCGTCTACGACGAGCAGGCGATATTCGCGTCCCGATATCTGCTGTTCGATGAGGACGCGCTTGCCGAAAGCCTGCGCCGCACGGAGTGCCGTATCAAGCTCGCGTACCGAACGGACACCAACGGTGACGCCTTTTCCCTGATGGCCATAGAGCGGTTTGACGACGGCACGTTTGCCGAGCATGCGCCATGCCGAAACTGCCTGCGAAAGCGTTTCGACGATGATATGGTGCGGTACGGCGATATCCCGCTCGCGAAGGAGCGTATTCGTCAGCGACTTGTCCGAGGCGATGTCGGCGGCAACAAGGCTCGTCTTGTCGGAGATGGTCGCCCACATGCGCCGTTGATGCTTGCCCCAGCCAAGCGAAACAAGCTGTGCACCGCGCACGATATCGACAGGGATACCGCGTTTTCTCGCGCTCTCAACGAGCGACGATGTACTCGGTCCGAGCGATTCGAGCGTATGGCTGTGTCTTAGTGCAGACAGATAGTCGTCGATGCGCACGTCTTCTCCGCGATACAAGGCAGACAGGATCGTCCTTGCCGCCGTCATACAAAGAATGGCTGTCTGCGGATGGATGATGCCGACGACGATGCGATACGTGCCTTCTTCCACCTCGCGCGTCTTGCCGTAGCGCACATCGTCACCGAGCATCGCCTGCAGTTCGAGCACGATATGTTCTAAGATATGTGCAGGATACGTGCCTTCTCGGAGCCGTTTGACGAATCCGCCGCGCACGCCCTCCGAGCAATGATGCTCTCTAAGACCGGGCAGAAGCGCGAGGAGCTTTTCGGTAAACTGCGGCACGTCACGGCTCGATACTTCGGCCAGTGCACCGAGCGCGACCCACACTGCCATGACAGGTTTCTTGCTGTATATGCTGACACCGTCAAACGTCTTTACCGATACGATCCGCATACTGTCGCCTCCTGCTCCTCAGTCCGATACGGTCGATGTAAGGTAAGGTCATAGCCGTACCCCTCGGGAAGGATGTGCATCGTCAGATTCGTGATGGCAAGCGGCTCTCGGCTGCTTGAATCGGATACGTTCGTCTGATGTACGTGCCGTCCGTCAAGCACCGTCACGCTCTGCGAGCCGATGACCTCACACCGCCCGTCGGGGGTGACGAGGATCGCCGTATCTTCGTCGATGCCGATACCGAGGAGATGCGGATTCTGCGCTACCGAGGCAAGAAGTCGATTCATACGCCCGCGCTGGGCAAAATGCTGGTCGATGACGACATCTTCTACAAGACCCATTCCTTGCGCCATGCTCACCGTCGAGCGCGTCGCCGTATCGGCCGAATCACCGCTGACGATCATCGTGCTTGCCATCGCCGACGCCCCTGCGCTCGTTCCTGCGACGATCGTACCGCCGTGAAAGGCGCGCAAAATACTGCGGTCAGCCTCGCTCCCGCCCAAGATACTCGTCAGCCTCAGCTGATCGCCGCCCGTTAAGAATATCCCGCTGGAATGACAAATCGCACGCGACACCTCTTCCGATGATGCCTCCTCTCTCGTATCGGCGAACAGCACGCGCACCTCGCCCGCACCGAGTTTTTCGAAGATCGCGCGATACTCCTCGCCCACC
>JAFSAX010000029.1 GCA_017442105.1 Selenomonadales bacterium
GCGCGTAATCTGTCTTTTCTTTATCCAGCGAAACCTCCCGCATCGCATCGGAAAGCGGAATCTTCGCCTTGTCGATACGGATACGGATATTGCCCGCCTTCGCCAGCTCGTTCGACTCGCTTGCCAGGCCATCGCTGACATCGTTCATGCTCGTTGCATATTCGGCAAGATATTTTGCCAATTCTACCTGCGGACACGGCTTCACGTGTGCCCTGATAAGTGCTTTTTCCGCATCGGTATACACCTCTTTGCGCTTTAACAAAAGCTCACAGCCTGCCGCCGAATCACCGAGCGTATTCGTAACGGCTACCCAGTCACCGACACGCGCTCCGCTTCGTTTTTGCAAGCGTGATTCTGCTACCTCGCCAAGTACCGCACAGTTCAGCACGATAGGCCCTCTCGTAGAAACGGTGTCACCGCCGACAAGATTAACGCCGAACTCGCGGCATATCTCTTTCATCCCCAGATACATCTCCGTCACGAACGATGCAGAGAGGTCAGTGCGAAGTGCCATCGAGATGACGACTTGTGTCGGTCGTCCGCCCATCGCCGCGATATCACTCAAGTTGACGGCTATCGTCTTATAGCCGAGGTCGTACGGACTGATCGTATCGACAGTAAAGTGGATATCCTCAACGAGCATATCAGTCGCAAACAGCTCCAGCTTATCTTTCGGCGGGCGGATCGCTGCCGCATCGTCACCAATTCCAACAACGACAGAATCGGGACTGAATATCGTATTTTCTTGTATCACATCGATCAAACCGAATTCACCCAACTCGCGAATCGCCATAGAATCACCTTCTGCCTCTTCACTTGAATTTTTCTTTACCCTTCATTATAACGAAAAAAAGACGGTATGTCGAGAAAAGTTGCATCTTTTGCAGCTTTTTCCACACAATACCGTCTTGCCTGACGAATCTCTTATCCGAGATAAGCAAGGATATCCTCTGCATTCGTATCGGGTTTTACTTTGGCCATGACTTTTTCGATCTTGCCTTCTTCATCAATGATGAACGTCGTGCGCGCAATGCCCATACCGACTTTGCCGAAACGTTTTTTCTCTACCCACACACCGTAAGCCTGTATCGCAGCAAGCTCGGGATCGGCGAGCAATACGAACGGCAAGTTATGTTTCTCCGCGAATTTCTTGTGGCTTGCAACCGTATCCTTGCTGATGCCGATGACGACGACATCTTTTTCGACGAATCCCTGATACGCACCTGCGAACGCACATGCCTGACGTGTACAGCCGGGCGTATTGTCTTTCGGATAAAAATAGAGAACGACTTTTTTGCCACGATAATCAGAAAGACGTACTTCTTCGCCTTCCGCATTCGGTAATACAAAATCAGGTGCCATCATACCAACTTCTATCATGTTTCATTTCCTCCCTTAATAAAAACGTATGTATCATCATTTGAATCAGCTTCGGAATATGTATATCCCAATTCGGCGAATCCGCGCATATCTTCAACACACGTTGCGTTATTCCGCGCCAAATAGCGCACCATCTCGCCGCGCGCCATCTTGCAGAGCGTGCCTTTCTCCACGATACGCCCGCCGATGCGCTCTCCGAACACGACCGTTACCATACGCACATCGCTCGGTAAATACCGTTCAATACATCGACTGTACTCTTTCGATGCAAGGTTGATGATCGTATCCGTCTCTTGGCAGAGCACCGATGCCAATCGACTGCCCCAGAACTCGTACAAGTTCCGCGCATCGCCGACCGCAAGCTTAGCTTGCATCTCCAAGCGATACGATACGACACCGTCGAACGGGCGAAGGATACCGTACAGCCCCGACAATATCCGCAGATGCTCCGCAATATAAGAGAACTCCTTCTCATCGAAGATGCTTGGCGCCATGTACTTGTACTGGATCCCTTCATATGCAAGGATGGCAGGCGAACACACACCGCAAAAGTCGGCTCTACCAAGCATTGCTTGTGCTTCCTGCGCGAGCTTGTCACTGCACTGCCAGAGCGTTTTCAGCTCATCGTAGGAGAGCGTACACAGATGACTGTGCAGTTCTTTCGCCTCAGCCAAGAAAAAAGGCTGTGTCATCGGACAAATATCATCCGTCTCGACGCGCATCTTCTTGGCAGGAGAGATGATGATCCGCATACCAAACCTCCGCCCCTTCTTAAATATACTCTTCTAGTATAATATTGACTCATTATCCTGTCAAGCAGGTATTGTCAACACATAGCGTCCCCCTTGACAGCCTTATTCAAGATGGCGGTTTTATCAATATCACTGCCGATCAACTTGTCGTTCACATAATCAAAACCCAATCGCGCCACCGTATCGGCAAAACGCTCTCCCGAAATACCTTCATCACGGAACAGAAGAATGGCTTTTTCTACGACATCCATGACCTCTTCTTCGGAAGTGAATATTTTCGTTAACGGAATACCGTGCGCGATCTTTTTGCCCCAGCGACCGCCGATCGTTACCTTGAATCCCGCCTGATATTCAACCATCGCACCGAACGGACATTTGCCTTGACAGCGACCGCATTTGTTACATTCAGCAGGATCGATGTCGATCTTACCGTCTGCGACCTTTGCTATCTTGATAGGACAGCTCTCTACTACCTGACACTTCTTACATCCACGACACTTAGACAACTCTACTACGGGAATGCTCTGTCCAACGATGCCAAGATCATTCAGATCGGGCTTAACACAATTATTCGGGCAACCGCCTACGGCGATCTTGAACTTATGCGGTAACATTACGCCGTGATAGCCTACATAAAAACGCTCGTGAATCTTATCGGACAGACTGTACGTATCCGCCAGACCATATTGGCACGTCGTTCCTTTACAAGATACGATCGGGCGTACCAGGCTCCCCGTACCGCCGGTAGACAGACCATGCGCACCGAGAAAATCGATCAACGGCTGAATATTACTATATCTGACACCTTGTATCTCCAACGTCAAGCGTGTCGTCATCGCAACCTCACCACTGCCGAATCGTTCTGCCGCTTCAGCGATCACACGGTGTTCTTGTGCCGTGATCTTACCGTTACGCGTGATGACCCGCACATTGAACACATCACCGTAACGTTTGTCCCGCAAACACCCCAGCCCTTTGACTCGTTTGACTTCTTCGGGCGACAAAACGACCATATTATTATCCATATCAACACCACCAAGACCATTTTTATTCATACCGATACGCTCCTTTTCATTCTTGCATATTTTCCCATTTTGTTCGTTCCTTGTTGATTATAGCACACGCATATGATAAAATCTATTTAACATTTATTATCATTTAATAAGATAATATTATCACACCGGAGGTTCTAATGATCGACTACAGACTGAATACATTCTTGGTTCTGTGCGACTGTATGAATTACAGAAAAGCGGCAGAGATCCTCCATATCACCCAACCTGCCATTACACAGCAGATCCATTTTCTGGAGCGCGAATATGACTGTAAGCTGTTCACTTACGATAATCGCCGTCTCTACAAGACCGATGCGGCACGTACATTGGAGCAGTATGCCCGAGCCGCCAAGTATCACGATCAAAACCTACGTGAGAAGCTCGCAGAAAGCGCAGTATACGAGCTTAAGATCGGCGCAACAAAAACGATCGGCGACTACGTTCTGCAAGACCATATCTACCGTTATCTTGACCGCCAAGACCACACGCTGAGTCTCGTCGTCGATAACACAGAGCATCTGCTCTATCTGTTGGAAGAGAATAAACTGGATTTCGCCGTGATAGAAGGTTTCTTTGACAAAGAACGATTCGACAGTATGCTATTTCGTCGCGAACCATTCGTCGGCATCTGCCATAAGGCGCATCCGTTCGCAAATCGTGAAGTCACTATAGAAGAATTGTTCCAAGAGACTATTATTCATCGCGAGGACGGTTCCGGCACACGTGCGATCTTGGAGCAAGAGTTGACTGCTTATAACGAATCGTTAGAGCGATTCAAACATCACATCTCCATTTCCAGTTTCAAAGTAATCGTCGATCTCGTAAAAAACGGTTACGGCATTTCGTTCGTATATGAGGTCTTGGCTGACAGTGATCCATTCCTTGCCAAGTTCATCCTTCAGCAAAAGCCTATCATGCGAGAATTCAATATTATTTATTTGAAACATACCGATCCCCAAGAAAAGATCGCTCGATTTTTCGGAAAAGACCTACTTTTAACGAATTCGCAATAAAATAAAAAAGAGCCCGCACAAAATGCAGGCTCTTTTTTATTTCTTTATCAGCAATGTCCGCCCGGTTTGCCGAGATATTCTCCGACGATCTTAACGGCGCAATAATCGCCGCACATCGAGCAGGCTTCTGCTTTTTCTTCATTGCGAGCTTTGCGATATCGTTTTGCTTTCTCGGGATCGATAGCAAGCGC
>JAFSAX010000030.1 GCA_017442105.1 Selenomonadales bacterium
AGGCAACAACTACTATGAAGAAGGTCAGAAACCGTATCGTAGAATCTAATACGATCACGGTCAAAAAACAGGAGGTTTAAGTATGAGTAACAACACAGAATGCGTTCACACGGACTTCTATGTCCGCCGCTTACATTCCTTGCTCGGTATTGTTCCTATCGGCTTTTTCTTGTTAGAACATGTCATCACGATTTCCCAGGTTTTGGGCGGCGGTCATGCGTTTGACGCAGCAGTTGCAAAATTGGCTGCTATTCCGCACGACATCCTCATCACGCTCGAAATCGTATTCATTGCGATTCCGCTCTTGATCCATGGTATCTACGGTATGTACATCGCTATGCAGGCTAAAACGAACATGGGTAGATACGGTTACATGAGAAACAGACAGTTCACGTTCCAGAGATGGACTGCTTGGTACCTCGTTGCTTTCTTGATTTGGCACGTTGGTTACCTCCGTTTCATCGTTAAAGGTTCCGAAGGTATCAGCTTCGCTCAGATGAGCAGCTACCTCGACAACCCGATCGTATTCGTTCTTTATGTAATCGGTTTGGTTGCAGCGATCTTCCACTTCACGAACGGTCTCTTCACGTTCTCCATCACTTGGGGTATCTCGAAAGGTCCGCGCGTTCAGAGTGTAGTAAACAAAATGGCATGGGGTCTCTTCGTATTGCTTTCGGCTCTCGGCGTAGCTTCCATGTTCGCTTTCATTGGCTAAGAATCGTATAGAACATTTGTTTCTGTATAATATTTGATAAGGAGAGAATCCGAGTGAAAAAAAGAATTATTGTTGTAGGTGGCGGCTTGTCCGGTTTGATGGCTACGATGAAAATTTGTGAAGCCGGCGGTCAAGTAGATCTTTTCTCGTTATGTCCAGTAAAACGTTCCCACTCGGTTTGTGCACAGGGCGGGATTAACGCAGTTATGAACACCAAGGGCCAGAACGACAGCATTTGGGAACATTTCGATGACACTGTATACGGTGGCGACTTCTTGGGTGACCAGGTTGCAATCAAAGGCATGGTTGAAAATGCTCCGAAATTGATTGAAATGTTCGACCGTATGGGCGTTACGTTCACGCGTACGGCTGAAGGTGTCCTCGACCTCCGTAACTTCGGTGGTCAGAAAAACAAACGTACTTGCTTCTCCGGTGCAACGACCGGTCAGCAGCTCCTCTACGCTCTTGATGAACAAGTTCGTATGTGGGAAACGAAAGGTTGCGTAACGAAATACGAATTCTGGGAATTCGTTAAAATCATCAAAACTAAAGAAGGCGAATGCGGCGGTATCATCGCTCAGAACATGAAATCGATGGAAATCGAAGCATTTGCTGGTGACGCTGTTATCATTGCAACAGGTGGTCCGGGCTTCGTATTCGGTAAATGTACTGCATCCACGATCTGCACAGGTTCGGCAGTATCCTCCTGCTACCAGGACGGCGCTTACCTCGGTAACCCTGAATTCATCCAGATCCATCCGACGGCTATCCCGGGCGATGACAAAAACCGCTTGATGTCCGAGTCCGCTCGTGGTGAAGGTGGTCGTGTATGGACTTACAGAGACGGCAAACCTTGGTACTTCCTTGAAGACATGTACCCGGCATACGGTAACTTGGTACCGCGTGACATCGCAGCTCGTGCAATCTTCAAAGTTTGCGTACACATGGGCCTCGGTATCAACGGTGAAAACAGAGTATATCTCGACCTTTCCCACATTGATACGGATTACCTCAACCGTAAACTCGGCGGTATCCTCGAAATCTACGAAGAATTCGTAGGCGATGACCCGCGTAAAGTTCCGATGCAGATCTTCCCGGCAGTTCACTACTCCATGGGTGGTATGTGGGTAGATATCTATCACAGAACAAACATCATTGGTCTCTTCTCCTCCGGCGAATGTGACTATCAGTACCATGGTGCTAACCGTCTTGGTGCTAACTCCCTCCTTTCGGCAACTCACTCCGGTACGATTTCCGGTCCGAAAGCTATGGAATTCACGAAAACTCGTGAATGGATCGATGGCGCTAAAGCTGTAAGTGCTCCGCTTACTGCAGAAGAATTGGCAAAAGCAAAAGCTGATGCTGAAGCAGAATTCGAAAAATTGATGGCAATGGACGGCGAAGAAAACGCATACGTTCTCCACAAAGAACTCGGCGAACTCATGCTCGAAAACGTTGCTATCGAACGTCACAACGACCGTTTGGAATACTGCGGTAAAGAACTCGTTAAAATCTTGAAACGTTGGGACAACATTGGTCTTACTGATAAAGGCCGTTGGTTCAACCAGGAAGTTATGTTCGTAAGACAGCTCCGTAACATGATCGTTTACGCTCGTGCTATTACGCAGGCTGCTCTCCAACGTAACGAAAGCCGTGGCGCTCAC
>JAFSAX010000031.1 GCA_017442105.1 Selenomonadales bacterium
CCTTTTTTGTTACTTATTGGAGAAGTATCCAAGAAGCAAGTCCGAAGGGCGATGCTGATTGGTTAATACTTCCCATGCGATAGCGACCCAAGAAGCACACCGTTAGGGAGTGCTGATTGGTCAGTCGCGAACCGCTGGGGCGAGCCAAAAAGTAAGAGGGAAGGGAAGGGTAATCTGTTGTGAAAAGACAGTCCTTGCGAGTTTGATACGCAGGAAAAGAGATACACTTCTAAATATCCCCCTCTTCCCCCTCCCAAAACAAAAAACACCCGCCATACGTCTGTACAGCGAGTGTCTTTTTCTTATTCAGTCTTTGCGCCGGTCGTGGTTTCCCTTATGCTTCGTATTTTTTGAAGCAGAGAGAGCCGTTGTGACCGCCGAAGCCGAAGGAATTAGACAGTGCATAGCGCACTTCTTTTTGTACCGGTGCTTCGGTCGTGTAGTTGAGGTCGCATTCTTCATCTTTTACCTGATAGCCGATCGTCATCGGGATGAAACCTTCTTCGATCGCTTTGACGCAGACGATCGATTCGATGCCGCCTGCCGCACCGAGAAGGTGGCCTGTCATCGATTTTGTCGAACCGATGTTGACTTTGCGTGCGTTTTCTTCGCCGAGCGCGATCTTGATAGCGTTCGTTTCGTATTTGTCATTGAGGCCCGTAGACGTGCCGTGTGCGTTGATATAGTCGATCTCTTCCGGTTTTGCACCTGCTTCGGTGTATGCCATGATCATTGCCTGCGATGCCGCATCGCCTGTCGGGGACGGGCTGGTGATGTGATATGCGTCAGCCGTTGCGCCGTAGCCGCCTACTTCTGCGTAGATCTTCGCACCGCGTGCGAGTGCGTGCTCAAGCTCCTCGAGAACGAGGATAGCTGCACCTTCACCCATGACGAAGCCACCGCGTTCCGCATCGAACGGGATCGATGCGCGGTCGGGATCTTCGCTGTGCGAGAGTGCTTTCATATTGTTGAAGCCTGCTGCCGTGAATTTTGTGATGGATGCTTCCGTACCGCCTGCGAGCGCAACGTCAAGACGACCTGCTTTGATCGCGGCGAACGCTTCACCGACCGTGTGCGCACTCGATGCACAAGCACTGACAACGGCGAAGTTCGTACCTTTGAAACCATAGCGCATAGCTACGCCGCCTGCCGCCATGTTCGAAAGAAGCATCGGGATCGCGAACGGCGATACGCGGCTGTTGCCTTTTTCGAGGAACTTCGTGAACTCTGTTTCGAGCGAATTAACACCGCCGATACCCGTACCGACATAGACACCGATGCGGAACGCATCATCTTCTTTGAACTCGGTACCTGCATCAACGAGTGCCTGACGGGACGCTTCTACGACATACTGCGTATAAAGGTCTGTACGGCGAGCTTCTTTTTTGTCATAGCAGAGAGAGGAATCGAAGTCTTTTACCTCTGCCGCGAGCTTCACGCCCATGTCGGACGTATCGAAGCGCGTGATCGGCGCAATGCCGTGTTTGCCTGCTTTGATATTCTCCCAGAAAGTAGGAACATCGTTCCCGATCGGGCTGACAACGCCCAATCCTGTAACAACTACTCTTTTCATTCAAGTGATCTCCTTGTGTTCTATTTATTGTGGTGATTGCATACGTTCTCTATGATACACCTAGCATATGAGAAAATCTCTCTTTTGTCAAGCAAAATGCGCGTTTATCCTTTGCGTCATCGCGTTTCGTCTGAATGTGACTATATATGTTGCATAACAGGCGTCGATAGATTTGTTTTATCGTAATATTAGTAAAAACAATCAAGCATTTTACGAAAAATGTGCTATTCTATATCGCTTTTTATTTTGAAATAGTGTATACTGTTTATAGAAAGGCAGGTGAGTTGTATCGAACTTTCAGAAAGACAACAGACGATACTGCAAATTATAGAGGATAAGGGGCCTATCACAGGACAGGAGATCGCGAGCATGCTGAACTTATCGCGTGCGGCACTTCGTCCCGATCTTGCCGTCTTGTCGATGGCGGGGCTTCTTGATGCCAGACCTCGTGTGGGGTATTTCGCCACGGGGCGTAAGCCGTCCGATATATTTGCAGGGCTTCTTGCGGATATCATGATCGGGAGTGAGCAATCGCGTCCTATCGTTATTCGTGAAACAGCGAGCGTCTATGATGCAGTCGTGACGATGTTCATGGAAGATGTCGGTTCTCTGATCGTCGTATCGGAGGGCGATTATATCGAGGGCATCATCTCTCGTAAGGATCTCTTGAAGGCGGCTATCGGGCCGAAAAACCTTTCTGAGCTTCCGGTGAAAGTCGTTATGACCAGAATGCCCAACATTATCATGGCCACGGCGCAAGAGTCCGTCCTGCGCGGTGCCCAGCGTCTGATCGAGCATCAGATAGACACGCTTCCGGTCGTTGAGCCGGTATATGTTGACGGACAGGAACGATTCCGTGTCATCGGACGATTCACGAAGAGTAATATCACGCAGCTCTTTGTCCGCTTGGCACAGGAATAAGGTAATAGGGGGTATCACATTTTGTTAATGGAGCCAACTAAATCTACGATCGTATATATTCTTTCCGACTCTGTCGGGGAGACGGGTGAAGCTGTCGTCCGCGCTGCGGTAAGTCAGTTTGACTGCGATCATATCATTTTTCGCCGTCGTCCTTATATGATGACGACGCGTCAAATCGAGATCGCGATCCGCGATGCCAAACGTGAAGAGGCACTCATCGTATATACGCTCGTAACCGAGAATCTGCGCACATTTTTGCAAGAGAAGACAAGAGAAGAGAATGTGACGGCAGTAGATATCATGGGCCCGATGCTCGAAGCCATTCGGCGCTCGACCGAACTCGAACCGCGTCGCGAAGCAGGCGCACTCCGTCGCATGGACGATGCTTATTTCAAGAAGATCCATGCCATCGAGTTCGCGATCAAGTATGATGACGGCAAAGAGCCGCGTGGTTTCCTTTTGGCGGATATCGTCATCGTCGGTATCAGCCGTACGAGTAAGACGCCGCTGTGTATCTACTTAGCAAATCAAGGTTATAAGGTAGCCAATCTTCCCATCGTACCCGAGATCTCTCCGCCGGAAGAGATATTCCAGGTAGAAAGCAAGAAGATATTCGGTCTTACGATCAACCCTTCTCATCTTTTCGAGATTCGCAAAACGCGGCTCCAGAGCATGGGGCTGTCAGCGAAAGCAGATTATGCCAACTATGACCGTATCCTCAGAGAACTTGACTACGGCGAGAAACTGATGCGTAAGCTCGGTTGTCCTATCCTCGACGTAACGAACAAGGCAACTGAAGAAACGGCGGGACTGATTTTAGAATTATACGAAAAGAGGAATGGAAGATGACAAAATACGTTTATTTATTCAAAGAGGGTAATGCCGACATGCGTTCCCTGCTTGGCGGCAAGGGTGCTAACCTTGCCGAAATGACAAATCTCGGACTTCCTGTACCGCAGGGTCTTACCATCACGACAGACGCTTGCCGCGAATACTATGCCGCAGGACGAAAGCTTCCCGCAGGTCTTCGCGAAGAAGTCGAAAAGAACCTCAAAACGCTTGAAGAACAGACAGGCAAACGTTTCGGTGATGCCGCTTGTCCGCTTCTCGTTTCCGTACGAAGCGGTGCCGTATTCTCCATGCCGGGCATGATGGATACGATCCTCAACCTCGGTCTTAACGAAGATACGGTAGAAGGTCTTGCACAGGCAACGAACAACAAGCGTTTCGCATATGACGCATACCGTCGTTTCATTCAGATGTTCTCCGACGTCGTAATGGAGCTTCCGAAATATGAATTCGAAACGATCCTCTCCAACCAAAAAGATGCCCAAGGCGTCAAATTCGACCAGGAACTCTCCGCGGAATCTCTCCGCATCATCATAGATGAATACAAAGACCTCTACCATATGCGCGTTGGCGAACCGTTCCCGGAAGACCCGCGCGACCAGCTCTTCAGCGCGATCGAAGCCGTATTCCGTTCGTGGAACAACGACCGTGCCATCATCTATCGTAACCTCAACAAGATCGACCACGATCTCGGCACGGCTGTCAACGTACAGTCGATGGTATTCGGCAACATGGGTGATGACTGCGGTACAGGCGTAGCGTTCACGCGTAACCCGTCCACAGGCGAAAACAAACTCTACGGCGAATATCTCACCAACGCACAGGGTGAAGACGTTGTAGCAGGTATCCGCACGCCGCAGCCGATCGCAAAACTCGAAAGCGAAATGCCGGAGATCTTCGAACAATTCAACAACATCGCACTCACGCTCGAAAAACACTACCGCAACATGCAGGATATCGAGTTCACCATCGAAAAAGGCAAACTCTATATGCTCCAGACGCGTAACGGTAAACGTACGGCTGCTGCCGCTGTCAAAGTAGCCTGCGACCTCGCTGACGAAGGTCTTGTTACGAAAGAAGAAGCCGTCCTTCTCGTAGAGCCTGAACAGCTCCATCAGCTCCTCCACCGCCAGATCAGCCCGTCGGCTAAAGTAGACGTCATCACCAAAGGTCTTCCCGCATCGCCGGGTGCCGCTTGCGGTCATGTCGTATTCGATGCAGACGATGCCGAAGCACGCGGTAAAAAAGGTGAAAAAGTCGTTCTCGTTCGTATGGAAACGACGCCTGACGATATCCACGGCATCATCGAAGCACAAGGCGTACTCACCAGCCGCGGCGGCATGACGAGCCATGCGGCAGTAGTAGCACGCGGTATGGGCAAACCGTGCGTATGCGGCTGCGAATCGCTCAAAGTAGACTACAACGCAAAAACGATCATCGTCAAAGATACGGTTATCAAAGAAAACGACATCATCACCATCGACGGTGCAACAGGCCGCGTCATGCTCGGTGAAGTCGAACTCGAAGAACCGAAACTCTCCGATGAATATATCAAACTCCTCGGCTGGGCAAACGAAGTCAAATCCCTCTCCATCCGTGCCAACGCAGACACGCCTGAAGATGCGGCAAAAGCTCGCTCCTTCGGCGCAGAAGGCATCGGCCTCGTTCGTACTGAACATATGTTCATGGCGCAAGACAGACTTCCGTTCGTACAGCAGATGATCCTCTCCGAAACGAAAGCAGAGCGCATCGAAGCACTCGCACACCTCCTCCCGATGCAGGAAGGCGACTTCTACGGAATCCTCAAAGCAATGGACTCCCTCCCGGTATGTATCCGTCTTCTCGACCCGCCGCTTCATGAATTCCTCCCGAGCCAGGAAGAACTCGTTATCGAAACGACGCGCCTTGAAGCACTCGGCACAGACCCTGATCGCCTTGCCGAAGCACAGGAACTTTTGAAACAAGTCAAAAAACTCCACGAAGCAAACCCGATGCTCGGTCATCGTGGCTGCCGTCTTGGTATCACGTATCCCGAAGTATACGAAATGCAGATGCGTGCCATCTGTCAAGCGGCTGCTCGCCTTGCGAAAGAAGGACTCACGCCGCTTCCGGAAATCGAAATTCCGCTCACCATCAGCGCAGAAGAAATGGCATTCTTCAAACCGCGCATCGACCGCATCGCTGCGGAAGTTATGGAAGAAACGGGTGCGAAATTCCATTACAGCGTAGGTACCATGATCGAAATGCCGCGTGCCGCACTCCTCGCTGACGAACTCGCCGAATACGCAGAATTCTTCAGCTTCGGCACCAACGACCTTACGCAGACCTGCCTCGGCTTCAGCCGTGACGATGCCGAAGGTAAATTCCTCGGTGACTACCTCGCAGAAAAGATACTCAAAGAAAATCCGTTCGCCGTACTCGACCAGAAAGGCGTCGGCAAACTCATGAAGATCGCCACTACAGGCGGCCGTGCAACTCGCCCGAACCTCGTAGCAGGTATCTGCGGTGAACATGGCGGCGACCCTGACTCCATCGCATTCTGCCACCAGATCGGCCTCGACTTTGCAAGCTGCTCGCCGTATCGCGTGCCGATCGCACGTCTCGCTGCAGCACATGCCGCACTCAAAGGCTGATACATACGCGCAGTATAACAGCATAACGGAATAACGAAAGCCCTCCTATCATAGGAGGGCTTTTCTGTGTGGTGCGTATTCAATGCGATAATAAAATAGTACCGATTTGTCTTGTAGGTGTTGACAATTTATAATCTTCACATTATAATAACATTAAGCTAATCGCTACTAGCTAATCGCTAGTATATTATAAAGGAGGAGTCAATTATGATCACATCGACTACAACACTTCAAGATTTATTCAACCTTGCTGTACAAACATTGGCTAATGTGCAAACGGGTGAAACCTTTATCGTTAAAGATTTGTTCCGAGGTTACGAATGGAATCGTATCGCAAAAGGAAACAGAACAAAATTGGGTGCAATGTTCCTTGCCTATGCAAAAGAAGACGGGAAGTTCGCGATCAAAGCAGTTGGGAAAACCCCTCAAAATCAACAAATTTATGAAAAAATATAATATTTGCCGTATCGCACGTCTTGCTGCAGCACATGCCGCACTCAAAGGCTGATACATACGCGCAGTATAACAGCATGATAAAAGCCCTCCTTGTGATAAGGAGGGCTTTTTTATCGTATGCGTGACGATAACACATCGCAAACGCGGCAGGATATACAGACTTTTCTTCCGTATATCTTTCCACCGCCCCTAGGCTCCCTTTGCCAGGGGAGCTGTCAGTCGAGAAGGCTGACTGAGGGGTAGTACTCTCTCCCTTCGTCTTCGCCTTACGGCGAATCCACCTCCCTCATCAGAGGGAGGCAGAATATACTCCGCAAAGGAAGGCTTTTTCGTTCCCATATTCTCCTCATCGTGCTACAATAGACATATCACATATAAGGAGAACAACCATGACAGAACAGCTTACTTCCATATACGGCAACCTCCCTGACGGTGCGCGCGACGTACGCATCACAGTATTCGTTGAAGAACAAGGATTCCAAGAAGAATTCGACACGATAGACCACCGCGCACACCATGCCCTTCTCACTGTTGGCACAGAGCCAATAGGCACAGGCCGCGTATTCATCGAAGAAGGTACTACGTGGCATATCGGCAGACTTGCCATCAAAAAAGAATACCGCGGACAAGGACGCGGTGCGAAAATACTAGCCTACCTCGAGGATATCGCGCGTCAGCACGGCGCGACTGCGACTATTCTCGGCGCACAATGCCGCGCACAGGAATTCTACGCCCTGCAAGGGTATCAGCCCTACGGCGACGTATTCTACGAAGAAGACTGTCCGCACGTGATGATGAAGAAGGGGATGTGAGGGGCATCTTTGATATCTGATAGCAAGCGGTGTTTTCTGTAACGGCTCCCTCTGATGAGGGAGCTGTCTGCGAAGCAGACTGAGGGAGAGACCGTCTTGGCATGACAATGAGCGGTCATTCTCTCCCTCCGTCATGGGCGAGCCATGCCACCTCCCTCGTCAGAGGAAGGCTAGGGGTACCACGATGCTTTGGCTTATGCTATGCACTTTTTCTTCATACAGAAAACTCCTCAATGGGTTCGGGTTCATTAGGGAGTCTGAGGCGAAGTACGCGACGCGACGGAGCGAGTGCATCGTGTCAATTGTCTGAGCGAACGAAGAGAAGCGAGTTTTGACACGCGGTCGTGTCATCTCGTTTTTAGTCGCAGACACGACCGCAAGCGAAACGCAGGAGCGAGAACGTACTCCGAAGACGTACGTGGAACCCGAGAGCTTCTCGCTAACGAACGTCGAAGAAAACGAGTGTCAACGAAGTTTGATTCGCAACGGTAGTTGTGTGCCTTCTAGGCGAATTCTTTCTTGTGCGGCGCAAGAAAGAAGGGGGAGGGAAAAGTGATGAACTTACAATAAGACTTCCTTTATTCCCGCACCACATAAAACAAAATAATACCAAAAACAAAAAGCCCCGCAGGGCATCTCTATCTAAAGAGTACCTGCGAGGCTTATCTTTTTTTATCAGCCGTTTTTCTTCATGAAGTCTTCCATGAAGTCAGCGAGTGCCTGTGCACCTTCGAGCGGCATTGCGTTGTAGATGGACGCGCGAAGACCGCCGACACTGCGGTGACCTTTGAGGCCGCCGAGGCCTGCTGCTTTCGATTCTGCGACGAACTGTTTTTCGAGTTCTTCGCTCGGAAGGCGGAACGTCACGTTCATGCGGGAACGGCTGTCAGCCTGTGCATGACCGCGGAAGAAGCCGTTCGATGCATCGATGACATCATAGATGAGTTTTGCTTTCTGTTCGTTGCGTTTCTGTGCGCCTTCAAGACCGCCGTTAGCTTTGAGCCACTGGAGGACGAGATTGACGATGTATACGCTGAACGAAGGCGGCGTGTTGTAGAGCGAGTTTTTCTTAGCGTGCGTCTGGTAACGGAGCATCGTCGGGATGTTCGCATTGACAGGAGCGGCTTCGAGAAGCTCACGGCGAGCAACAACGACCGTTACACCGGACGGACCGAGGTTTTTCTGTGCGCCTGCGTAGATAAGCGAGAATTTGGAAGCGTCGAACGGACGGCTGAGCATATCGGACGACATGTCAGCGAAGAGCGGAACATCACCGAAAGACGGAAGTTCCTGCCACTGCGTACCGAAGATCGTGTTGTTCGACGTGATATGTACGTATGCCGCGTTGTCGGAGAGCTTGATCTCATCCATCGTCGGGATGCGGACATAGTTGCCGTCTTCCGTCGTAGCCGCAACGTGCGTCTGACCGATCATTTTAGCTTCTTTGAGAGCCTTTTCGGACCATGCGCCCGTCAGGATATAGTTGGCAACTTTGCCTTCGCCGAGGAAGTTCAGCGGCATCATAGCGAATTGCGTGCTGGCACCACCCTGAAGGAACAGTACCTGATAGTCGTCGCCAAGACCGAGAAGCTCTTTCATCGTAGCTTCAGCCTGATTGTTCACTTCGTCA
>JAFSAX010000032.1 GCA_017442105.1 Selenomonadales bacterium
CAACTTCTTGCATCGATCGATACGGAAGCCGTTATCGGCAGAACCGATATCGAGATACAAGATGTTTCATATGATTCCAGAACAGTGACGGCAGGTACGCTCTTTATCTGTCTGGATGGGGCGCGTGTTGACGGTCATGCATATGCGCAGAAGGCGGCAGAAGCAGGTGCTGTTGCGATCGTTGCCCAAAAGGATATCGAAGTGGCAGAAGGCATTACTGTCATTCGTGTGGCAGATACGCGCGCGGCGATGCAGGCGATCGTGCCGAGCTTCTTTGATTATCCGTCGCGCAAGCTGAGAATGATCGGCGTGACGGGAACGAACGGTAAAACGACGTCTACGTATGTGCTCCGTTCTATCCTTCAAAAAGCAGGCTATCGTGTCGGCGTGATCGGCACGATCCAGATCATGATCGAAGATGAGATCATTCCGATCAACAATACGACACCCGATGTTATCGACTTGCAGAAGATATTGGTGCGTATGGTCGAAGCGAATATCGACTATGTCATCATGGAAGTATCGTCGCATGCACTCGTGCTCAACCGTGTGGCAGGCTGTGACTTTAATGTGGCGATGTTTACGAATCTGACGCAGGATCATCTAGACTTCCACAAGACGCTCGAGCAGTATGCGCTTGCCAAAGCCGATCTTTTCGCGCGTGTGGCAAGTCCGATGAACTGCAAGCCGAATCGTGCGGCGGTCGTTAATCTCGATGATGAGGCTTCAAAGACGATGCTTGCGGCGGCAAAAGGTGTCAAGACGATTACATACGGTATCAACAACGATGCCGATGTGCGTGCGACCGATATTACGGTAACGGGAACAGGCACTTCGTTTAAAGTTACAGGCGCGTACGGTGAGCATGATCTCAAGTTGCGCATTACAGGTATCTTCAACGTCTATAACGTACTCGGTACGATCTGTGCGGCATTGTCGGAGAATATCGAGTGGAATACGATCATCGCGAGTTTGGAATCGTTCACAAGCGTGGCAGGTCGATTCGAATTGATCGATGGCGGACAGTCGTTCCCGATCATCGTTGATTATGCACATACGCCCGATGGGCTTGAAAATATCCTCAAAACGGCAAAAGAGTTCACGAAAGGTCGTATCATCGTCGTATTCGGATGCGGCGGTGACCGCGATCGTACGAAGCGCCCTATCATGGGGCGCATTGCAGCCGAGCTCGGTGATGTCGTTATCGCAACGAGCGACAATCCGCGCACGGAAGACCCTGCCCGTATCTTAGACGATGTGGAAGCAGGTATCCTTGAAGTGCTCGATGACAATACACAATACGAAAAAATTGCTGACAGACGCGCGGCGATCGAACGTGCCATCACAATGGCAGAGGCAGACGATGTCGTTATGATCGCAGGCAAAGGCCATGAAACGTATCAGATCCTCAATACGGGTACGATCCATTTCGATGATCGCGAAGTAGCAAGAGAAGTAGCGAAAGGGTTGGCGAAATGAGATTTTCAGTAGATGAGATCAGTCAGGCCGTCAGTGGTAAAGTCTGCTCGATGGGAGCAGATTCGTTTGGCGGTGTGTCGACCGATACACGCAAAGTAAAAGCAGGCGACTTGTTCGTCGCACTCGTCGGCGAAACGTTTGACGGACATCGGTTCGTTGAGCAGGCATTCGAGCGCGGTGCCGTCGGTGCTGTTGTATCGCAGGATGTGCCTGATGCAGAAGGCAAGACGATCATTCGCGTCGGTGACACGCTTCTTGCGTATCAGAATATCGCGCGCCTTTATCGCGAGCGATTCGACCGTCCGTTCGTTGCCATCACAGGCTCGAACGGCAAAACGACGACAAAGGATATGGTCGCATCGGTGCTTGAGCATCGCTGTGCGATCTGTAAAACACAAGCAAACTTTAACAATGAGATCGGTCTTCCGTTTACGCTTCTTTCGATGAAAGAAGACGATGAAGCGGCTGTTGTGGAGATGGGCATGCGCGGTCTTGGTCAGATCGCACAGCTGACGCGTATCGCACATCCGACGATCGGTGTTGTAACGAATGTCGGGGAAACGCATATGGAGATCCTCGGCAGTATTGACAATATCGCACTTGCCAAAAGCGAGTTGCCGAAGTCACTTCCTGCACGAGGCATCGCTATCTTAAATGGTGACGATGAACGTGTGCGCAAGATGGCAGATGTGACGCGCGCGCAGGTCATGCTGTTTGGTATCGACGGTGACGGCCTTGATGTACGTGCGAAAGATATTACGAAATGTGCGGGCGGTACGTCGTTCGTCTGCTGCATAGCAGACGGCGAAAAAGAGATGATGGTTCCTGCGTTCGGTCGCCATAACGTGCAGAATGCGCTGGCGGCTGTCGCAGTCGGTCGTGCGCTCGGTATGACGCTCGACGATATCGCAGAAGGTCTGGCCTCGTTCGTGCCGAGCGGTATGCGATTCGCTGTTCAGCGAGTGGGCGATTATACGTTCATCAACGATGCGTACAATGCCAGCCCGCGTTCGACGGCAGGTGCGATCGACAACCTTGCCGATATCACGGACGGTCGTAAGATCGTCGTATTCGGCGATATGCTGGAACTTGGCGACATCACGGAAGATGCGCATCGCGGTATCGGCAGAAAATGTGCCGAAAAAGGCGTTGATGCGATATTCACATACGGTTCTCTGGCGTGTCTTGCAGCAGACGAAGCAAAAGCGTGCGGTGTACCTGCCGCAGTCGCATGTGACAGTCACGAAGAGATCGCAGAGCATCTCAACACATACTTACAAGCAGGCGATACGGTCCTTGTGAAGGGATCGCGCGGCATGAAGATGGAAACGGTCATCAAGCTTATCGCATCGGAAGGAGAAACGAATCATGATTGATATACAACAACTGATCTCGGCACTGCTTGTTGCACTTGCTGTTTCTTTGGCACTCGGCCCGATCGCGATACCGATGCTCAGACGATTGAAATTCGGTCAGAGCATTCGCGAAGAAGGTCCGAAGAGCCACCAAGCCAAGTCGGGAACACCGACGATGGGTGGTATTATGATATTGATCGCGATCACGGTCGCATCGCTTATTTTTGTCGGAGGCAGTCGTGAGGTATGGCTCGCACTCTTTATCACGCTCGGTCACGGCGTCATCGGTTTTATTGATGACTTTATCAAAGTCGTCTTGAAACGTAACCTCGGTCTTAAGGCACGGCAGAAGCTTCTCGGTCAGATCTTGATGGCAGTCGCACTTGTCTATATCTCGATCACCTATATGGGCGGCGATACGAATCTGTGGATTCCTGTACTCGATCAGACGATCGATTGCGGTATCTTCTATTACATCTTGATATTCTTCGTGCTTGTCGGTACGACGAATGCGGTAAACTTGACGGACGGTCTTGACGGGCTCGCATCGGGTACGATGGCGGTAGCGGCCATTGCCTATGCGATCATCTGTCTTATCTTTGGTCAATACGAGCTTGCCGTATTCTGCATGACGGTCGTCGGCGGTGTGCTCGGTTTCCTCAAGTATAACGCGCATCCTGCGAAGGTATTCATGGGCGATACCGGTTCGCTCGCACTCGGCGGTGCGTTGGCGGCTGTTGCCGTGTTAACGAAAACGGAGCTTCTCTTGATCATCGTCGGCGGTGTATTCGTCGTGGAAGCGTTGTCTGTTATCATTCAGGTAGCATCGTTCAAGACGACAGGTAAACGCGTATTTTTGATGAGTCCGATCCACCATCATTTTGAACTCAAAGGCTGGTCGGAGAAAAAAGTTGTTACGGTATTTTGGCTCTGCGGTGCGCTCTTGAGCGTCGTTGCCTTGATGATGGTAATGGCAGTGTAAGTAGGGGGAACAGGAAATGGATTTTAGCAATAAACAGATCGTCGTTGTCGGCGCAGGCATCAGCGGTATTGCTGTTGCCGAGATTTTGGCAGGGAAAGGCGCGTCGGTAACGCTCAATGATAATAAAAAAGAAGAAGCACTTCTGCATGATGTGTCACCCGCCCGCGAGGCAGGTGTCAATATCGCGCTCGGCTATCAGGATAACAGCCTTCTTGAGAATGCGGATATGCTCGTCATCTCTCCGGGGGTACCCGTTACGATCCCGCTTGTGCGCGAAGCGGAAGCAAGAAATATCCCTGTCATCGGTGAGATCGAAGTAGCATATCAGCTTTGCAAGGCTCCGATGGTGGCGATCACGGGTACGAACGGCAAAACGACGACGACGACTCTTCTCGGTGAATTGATGAAAACGGCGAAAGATGATGTCGTTGTCGGCGGTAATATCGGTATGGCATTGTCGAAAGAAACGGAAGCCGTCAGTGAGGACGGCATCGTCGTTGCGGAGATTTCGAGCTTCCAGTTGGAACGTGTGCAGGACTTCTGTCCGACGGTGGCGGCGATCCTCAATGTAACGCCCGATCATATCGACCGTCATGGCAGTGTCGACAACTATCGTTTGACGAAGGAACGCATCTTCGCACAACAAGGCGAAGGCGACTATGTCGTGCTCAACTATGATGAGCCTGTCGTTCGCGATATGTCAATGCGTGTGCCGAGTACGGTATTTTATTTCAGCCGTAAGACAGAACTGACGAACGGTATGTTTGTCAAAGATGGTGCTATCGTACTCAACTGGAACGGTGAAACGACGACGGTATGTCCGCTTGCCGATCTTCAGATAAAAGGCGACCACAACGTGGAGAATGCACTTGCCGCGTGTTCGGTCGCATTCTTGGCAGGCGTGAAGGTCGCTGACATGCGCGCTGTACTGGCGGGGTTCGGCGGTGTGGAACATCGCATCGAGCCTGTTCGCGAGCTTGATGGTGTCGGCTACTACAACGATTCGAAAGCAACGAATCCCGAATCGTCCATTAAGGCCCTTGAAGCATTCTCTGATGGTATCGTTTTGATCGCGGGCGGTCATGATAAGATGACTGACTTGACGGAGTTCATGACGAAGATCAAAGAGCGTGTGACGCACCTCATCTTAATTGGGGAAGCGGCAGGCAGATTCCGCGAAGAAGCGGAGAAGATGGGCGTTGCATCTATCATCGATGCAGGCTTCTCGATGGAAGAAGCAGTCAAGATCGCTCACGAAAAAGCAAAAGCGGGAGAAGCAGTCGTATTGTCGCCTGCATGCTCGAGCTATGATATGTTCAACAACTTCGAAGAACGAGGAAGAGAATTTAAGCGGTTCGTTCACGCACTTCAATAAGTTTTACTCGATTTCAAGCAGACATGATGACAGAACCTCCGCGTAAGGAGCGTTGTGTATGAATAAGAAAACGGGAGCCGTCGATACGGTATTGGTATCGGCTGTGCTGTCCTTGCTGGCACTGGGGATTGTGATGGTCTACAGTGCCAGTGCTGTTTCTGCCGAGGTGCATTTTGATGATTCGTATTATTTTTTGAAACGACAGCTTATCTGGACGACGATCGCGCTTGGTGCGATGGTCTGCGCGATGCGGATCGATTATCATGTGTGGAAAGGGCTTGCCGTACCGATTCTGGCGGTGACGGTAGTACTGCTCATCTTGGTCTTGGTTCCGGGACTCGGCAAGGTCGTCAATGGTGCGAGAAGGTGGCTTGGGGCGGGCGGCTTCTATCTGCAGCCGTCAGAGATCGCCAAGCTCGGCATGGCTGTCTTTGCGGCGGCCTATCTGACGACGAACATCGGTCGTATCAAGCAGTTTTGGCGTGGATTGGTGCCGATACTTGGTGTCATGCTGATGATATTCGCGCTTATCTTGGCAGAGCCTGATCTCGGTACGGCACTTGCCATCGGCGCGATGGTATTCGTGCTGTTGTTTACGGCAGGGGCGCGTACGCTTCATCTGGCTTCGCTCGGCATGGTTGGTGTACTCGGTGTCGCGGTGGCGGTCTGGCTCGAGCCGTATCGCATGAAACGGATACTTGCCTTTCTCGATCCGTGGTCAGACCCGCTCGGCAGTGGGTATCATATCATTCAGTCGCTCTACGCCATCGGGTCGGGAGGCTTGTTCGGTGTCGGGCTGGGACGAAGCAGAGAAAAGTTTCTTTATCTGCCCGAACCGCATACCGATTTTATCTTTTCCATTATCGGAGAGGAACTGGGGCTTATCGGTACGCTGACTGTTATCTTACTGTTCTTTTTGTTGGCGTGGCGCGGAATGAGAACGGCGATGCACGCACCCGATACATTCGGCAGTCTGCTGGCAGTCGGCCTGACGAGCATGATCGTATTGCAGGCGATGATGAATATGGCTGTTGTGACGGCGTCGATGCCTGTGACGGGGATCCCGCTGCCGTTTTTGAGCTTCGGCGGATCGGCGCTCATTTTTACAATGACAGGTGTGGGAATTTTGCTTAACATTTCCCGCCAAATTCGGTTATAATAAAATGATAGGCAGGAAATAAGCTTGCCTTTGATCAGGTATACAGGAGGAATGGTTTATGCGCGTTATGGTTTCGGGCGGCGGAACGGGCGGTCATATTTATCCCGCCATTACGATCATTGAGCGTCTGCGGGCGCAAGATCCGTCTGTCGAAATTTTATATGTGGGAACAAAAAAGGGATTGGAGTCGGATATTATTCCGAAAGAAAATATTCCGTTCGCAACGATAGAAGTAGCAGGCTTTCAGCGTAAGCTGACGCTTGAGAATCTGGCGATAGCAGGTCGTGCGGCAAAAGGTGTCTGGCAGGCATTATCGCTTGTGAGAAAGTTCCGTCCCGATGTGGTGATCGGTACGGGCGGATATGTTTGCGGGCCTGTGCTTTTGGCGGCAGGTATGCTCGGTATCCCGACGATGATACAGGAGCAGAATGTCGTTCCCGGTATGACGAACAAGATCGCATCGCGTTTCGCGGCGAAGATCGCGGTCGGTTACGAAGAGGCAGGGAAGTATTTCCCCAATCGGGAGAAGATCGTGGCGACAGGCAATCCGATCCGTGCGGCGGTCATGTTGGCGCGTCGTGCAGACGGATTGAAGGAATTTGGTCTTGATGAAAGCAAAAAGACGATACTCGTATCGGGCGGTTCGCGTGGTGCGCGCAGTATCAATACGGCGCTTATTGCACTTCATGAAAAGTTTCGTCACAGAGATGATGTTCAGATATTGCACATCACGGGTCAAAGTGAGTATAATAGAGTGATAGACAGTCTGAAAGAGAAGGGTATAGACTGGGAATCGGCAGGTAATATTAAGATCGTGCCGTATGCCTACCATATGCCCAATGCGCTGGCAACAGCAGATTTGGCGATCTTCAGAGCAGGGGCGCTGGGTCTTGCCGAGCTTGCGGCACGCGGTATTCCGTCGGTTTTGGTTCCGTATCCGTATGCAACGGCGAACCATCAGGAATATAATGCGCGTATCGTAGAAAAGCATGGCGCGGCTGTCGTGATAAAAGATAGTGAATTAACAGGAGAAGTGCTCCTTGCAAAAGTAGAAGAGCTTCTCGCCGAGCCGAATACGCTGGCGAAGATGGCAGCTGCAAGTTTGGAATTGGGACGAGCAGAAGCGGCAGACGATATTGCACGTTTGGTGCGAACGCTGGCAAAACGCGGCTAGGAACGGTTCTCTGACAGGTTGCATACAATAAGCCGAACAATAACCGAAGGAGCGGCGCGCAAAAGGAGGAAATAAGTCTTTGCTTACGACTAAGAAGAAGATACACTTTGTCGGTATCGGCGGTGCCGGTATGAGCGCAATCGCCAAAGTTTTGATAGAAAAAGGATATGACGTGTCGGGTTCCGACTTGAAGAGATCGGAAGTTACGGAGCGTCTGGCTAAAATGGGTGCCGATATCAAGATCGGACAAAAAGCAGAAAATATAGAAGGGAAAGAAGTACTCGTTGTTTCGACTGCTATCCAAGCGGCGAATCCCGAGCTTGTTGCGGCGAAAGAGCAAAATATTCCCGTGCTTCATCGTTCGGATGTCGTTGCGTTTTTGATGAACGAATCTTCGCGCGGTATTGCGGTCGCAGGTGCGCACGGTAAAACGACGACGACTTCGATGAGTGCTGTTGTACTGGAGAGATGCGGTCTTGATCCGACTGTCATCATCGGCGGAGATGTCGATTATCTCGGCGGCAATGCGAAACTCGGTCACAGTGGTGTGATGGTCGCAGAAGCAGATGAGAGTGACGGCTCGTTTTTGACGCTGTATCCGAAGGTCGCGATCGTGACGAATATCGAGAATGACCATATGGATCACTACGGCACGATGGAGAATATCCTCACGGCCTTCCGTCAATTTTTACATAACTTGCCGGAAGAAGATGGGGTAGCTATTCTCTGTTTCGACAACGAGCATATTCGCAATATGGCACCGCAGATCGAACGCACACAGATCACGTATGCGATCGAACATGATGCGGATTATCAAGCGAAAAATATCGTAACGATCGGTCAGAATACGAGCTTCGATGTATATTATCAAGAAGAGTTGTGCGGACAGATCGTGCTCAATGTACCGGGCAAACATAATGTGCTCAATGCACTTGCGACTGTGGCGGCGGCTCGCGAAATGGGCGTAGAGATGGAGGCGATCGCCGAAGCATTCACGCTCTTCAATGGTGCGAAACGCCGATTCCAGACGAAAGCCAAAGCAGACGGTGTATGGATCGTCGATGACTATGCACATCATCCGACCGAGATCAACACGACGCTCACTGCGGCACGTCAGACGAAGCCGAAAAGACTCGTTTGTGTATTCCAACCGCATCGTTATACGCGCACGTATCATTTGGCAACAGAATTCGGTGCGGCATTTGATGAAGCCGATGTCTTGATCTTGACAGACATCTATTCGGCGGGCGAAGCTCCTATCGACGGTGTTGACGGTGAACTCATCGTACGCAAGGTCAAAGAGCATAACGGAAAAGATGCCGTTTATATTAAGGATTGGCAGAAGATCGCAGATTACTTGGAAACACACAAAGAAGAAGGCGACCTTATCATGACGATGGGCGCAGGCAATATCTACGAAGTCGGAGAAGACTTGGCAGAGCGATTGGCAAGTAAAGCCTAAGCGCGCCGCCACCCAACTGGAGGGCGGCGATGGTGGAACGATTGGTGATTCGCGGAGGACGAAGGCTTACCGGTACGGTTTCTATCAGCGGTGCGAAGAATGCGGCTCTGCCTATTATGGCGGCGACGCTGCTGGCTGAAGGGGAAAGTATTCTTCATCGTGTACCGAACCTTCGTGATATTCGTATGATGCAGGATATCTTACATGGTCTTGGTGTTCGCACGGTGCGGGATAACAGCTCGCTTACAGTCGATACAAGGGCTGTCACATCGGCCTCGGTCGGCGAACAGCTATCAAGAGAGATGCGCGCGTCGGTGTTTTTGATGGGCGCACTTCTCGGCAGATGCGGCGAAGTGTCTGTTTCGTATCCGGGAGGATGTGCGATCGGACCGCGTCCGATCGACCTTCATTTGAAGGCGTTCGAGAAGATGGGCGCACATATTGCCGAGGAACATGGCACAGTAAGGCTGACGGCAAAAAAACTGGTCGGTGCGGATGTGCAGTTCGACTTTCCGAGTGTCGGTGCGACGGAGAACGCGATGTTGGCAGGCGTGCTTGCTGAAGGTGTGACAGTCCTCAGAAATGTGGCGCGTGAGCCCGAAATCGTCGATCTGTCATCATTTTTGCAAGCGATGGGTGCGAAGATAGACGGCGCAGGAACCGATACGATCACGATATGTGGTGTGAAAAGGTTAGTACCTGCCGAATATACAGTGCAGCCCGACCGTATTGAAGCAGGTACTTTCCTGTTGGCAGGCTGTATCACGCGCGGTGAAGTCATACTCGAAGATGTGATGCCGAATCACCTGTTTGCTGTTATTGACAAATTGCGTGAAGCAGGCGCGCAGGTAAGGTGCGCGGAGCGTGAGATACATCTTTGTGCCGAACGTATTCGAAGTGTCGATATCAAGACACTGCCGTATCCTGCGTTTCCGACAGACTTGCAGGCGCCGATGATGGCACTTTTGGCAACGGCAGAAGGAACGGGCATCATAACGGAAACGATCTTCGAGAATCGGTTCAAGCATGTAGACGAACTCGTTCGTATGGGTGCACATATCCGTGTCGAGGGCAGAAGTGCTGTCGTACGCGGAGTGCCTGTATTGACAGGGACGAAAGTCGAAGCGGGGGATCTGCGTGCAGGTGCGGCACTCGTATTGGCGGGGCTGTGTGCCGAAGGGATAACAGAAGTCGACCGTGCGATATATATCGACCGCGGATATGAAGAGATAGAACATAAACTAAGACAGATCAATGCGGATATCATCCGTAAAAAAGGATAAAGTCAGGTGGAAGAAATGAAACAGAAAAAAATTATCGTATTGATGGGCGGACCGTCGGCAGAAGGCGACGTTTCTCGTCGTACGGGTGCGGCGATCCTTGCGGCACTTCAGGCAAAAGGATATCAGGCAGAAGGCATGGAACTTAATCCTGCCACGCTTATGACCGATCTGAAAGAAGCAGCATGTGATGTCGTATTTATTGCGATCCATGGTAAATTCGGTGAAGACGGTGCCGTACAAGGTACGCTCGAAATGATGGGTATCCCGTACACGGGCTCGGGTGTGATGGCGAGTGCCGTTGCGATGGATAAAGCGGCAACGAAAGATATGTTTATCGCACACGGTGTACCGACGCCGCGTTCCGTATTCTATGATGATCGTCAAGACATAGAGGCGATCGAAGAAGCGATCCGTCGCGACTACGGCGTGCCTGTCGTTATCAAGGCAGTAGCGCAAGGTTCGAGCATCGGGGTGAGCATCGTTACAGAAGATGATGCTCTTCGTGCGGCGATCGAAGAAGGATTCCGTTACAGCGAAGGTATTCTCGTTGAACAATATATCAAAGGTCGTGAACTGACGGTCGCTGTATGGGATGACGGCAAGTCGGCACAGGCGCTTCCTGTCGTTGAGATCCGCCCGCATTCGGGTGCCTATGATTACGCATCGAAATATACGAGCGGTGCGACCGACTATCTTTGTCCTGCGCCGCTTACAGAGGCAGAAACGAAAGTCGTGCAAGAGGCGGCGATCAAAGCCTTCCGTTCGCTTCGCTGTGGTGGTATCGCCCGCGCAGATGTCCTGCTTGATGCAGAAGGCAGACCGTACGTGCTTGAGGTCAACACGATCCCCGGTATGACGGCAACGAGCCTTGTTCCGAAAGCTGCGGCAGCAGCAGGTATCTCGTTCGAAGACTTGTGCGAAAGAATCTTGCTCTCCGCTATTCGATAACAGAAAATGAAAGCTGTGGAGATTCTCGAAAAGAAAGAATTTCCACGGCTCTTCTTTTTGGAAAACGCTTGTATTCCGAGAAAGAGTAGTATAATA
>JAFSAX010000033.1 GCA_017442105.1 Selenomonadales bacterium
CTCTTTCTTTAAAGTTGTTAATAAAATATTCATTTCTTCTTCTGTCGGTAAAAGCAGATCGATTTTTTGTTCTCCAAGAATACGATCACTATATCGAACAGGATTGTTTGTAACCAAAACTTCTCTGTATGCCGAATTACACAAGGTAGATAAGACTGCTTTTAACAGTTTACGCGTAGTCGGCTTCAATTTATGCTCATTCAGTAGTGTTGTATTGATATGCGCAGTCGTAATATCTCTCATGCGAAAATGCCCTATATGAGGAATTGCATGCTTTTTTAGCATTGTTTCATATATTGTATAAGTACTACTTTTTACATTATCGCGCTTACGAGCCAAAAATCTTATCACATATTTTGCAAATGTGATATTATCAAAAGACTGTGCTTTACTATTTTGTATACAGGCTAACCGATAAATATATTTTATTGTTTTGTTAGTGTTTGAGCGAGTTAAGTCAGTTGTAGGTTGCGGAACCTGCTCTACTTCGGCGGAAAGTACAACTAACGATTTATAACCGTTTAGCATTGTTATACTTTTAACATCTCCTTGGTTTGTGTGTATTGCTTGTCTTTATTAGGTGTGACATTAAAATCCCTCCTTGCAGTGAATTTACGATTTGAAAATAATAAAAAAAAGATATATAATTAGATATAGTATGACATGTTGTAAGAGAAAAGTGCTGTTGTCAACATGTGACGATAACATGATAAAACGAACGAATAAAATTAAAGGAGCAATACTATGAATAGTGTAGATAATAAAATTGATATGGTATATCTGTGGTGCGATGGGCATGATCCTGCGTTCCAAGCACGTAAAAATCAATATATGAACGTTGCTCCAAATGACGATAAGCTTGTTGGCGAGAGAAGATTTGTGGATAATGATGAACTCAAATACTCTCTTCGTTCGCTTGAAAAGTATGCTCCATGGATCAATCATGTTTATATCGTAACAGACAGACAGATTCCGAAATGGCTTGATCTTGACTATGAAAAGGTAACCGTTGTTGATCATTCGGAGATCATGCCGAAGGAGATCATTCCCGTATTCAACTCGGTTATTATTGAATATTTTTTACCGCTTATACCGAATTTGTCCGAAAAGTTCCTTTATGCAAATGACGATATGTTTTTCGGTGCGCCTGTTACACCTGATTATTTCTTCAATGGTGATAAGCCGATCGTTCGATTGCGCAAAAGCAAAAGTTTGCCGCATAAGAATGATACTATCTCGAAATCAACGCGTGTATCGATGCGCTTGTTAGAAGGCACTTATAATCGTTTAGGATGGTATCGTTTGCATCACAATATTGATTCGTATACGAAATCATCGTTCTTAGATACGTTAGCGAGATATCGCGATACGTTTGTTTCGACATATGGCAATCGTTTCCGTACAGAATATGATGTGCATCGTATCATATTCGGATTGGACGCTGTTTATGCGGATAGGGCGGAGTTAGAGATCGTTAAGCCTCCGAGTGTATTTGAGAGAAAAATTTTATCACTCTTTAAAAAGGTAACATGGGATAACATGATCGGGAACGAGGGACCTAAAACCAGAAAAAATATTTTGAAATATAAACCGAAACTTTTCTGTATCAATTCGAATGCAGAGGCTGATGAACGTGAAAACAGCAGAAGGTTCTTAGATTCGCTCTTTTCCGAGCCGTCTAAGTTTGAAAAGTAATACAAAATAAAAAAGGAAAGACATGAGATATGTCTTTCCTTTTTTTATTACTGAAGCTGTGAAACTATTTTGTGATAAATGCTTTTAATGTATCATTTCATAGCAATTACAATGGGTTGATAGAATCCTGTTTCTTCAGGCATTTTCCATGATACATTACTGCAACCGTTATCCAAGAGAAGTTTGGTGAGCTCTTCTCTGCGTGTTGCTCGATATTCACATTCGAATTTGCTGATGCCTAAGGCACTTTCGTCGTCGATGATATATTGGGTAAGGTGGTAGTGGTCGCCATTCCAGTTCCATGTTTGGAACGATACGCGTTGTCCGTCATTTGTCTTATGGATATACGGTGGAGAGTAGGGTGGTTTATCAAGAAGCAATGTATCATAATCTCTGATGCTGGCCACGAACAGTCCGCCCGCTTTGAGTCGATCTGTGATGCTGCTAATGGCGGATGCCAATGCTTCGGCAGAGAGCATATGCGGAAGTGCATTATCCATCACAATGATAATGTCGAATTGTTCATCGAAGGTATCTGCCAAGGCGCAGAAGTCGGCTTTTTCGAATCGAATATGTACACGGTTCTCATCAGCACGCTTTTTCGCTTCTGCTATCTCATTTTCACTGATATCAGAGGAAGTCACATCATAGCCGAGAGCGGCAAGTCCGATCGACTGCGTGCCGATCCCACAGGCACAGTCGAGGATCTTTGCCGATCTGTCGAACCCATTATCGTGGAAAAGCTTATCCAGCAAAACGGCTTGTTCACGTGTTGTCGCTTGCCAGTCAGAGAACAGCTTATCATATGTTGCAGCCAAGTTATTATAAAAAGTCTGCGTAATGTCCATCGTCATATCCCCCTTGTTAAAATAAATTAGTCAAATACATCCGCTTTCTATGAGTATATCATAGGGGATAGATGCTTACAAGAAACGCCACAGCAAGTTTATCGCTGTGGCGCAGATGATTCTGATGGATATTATAATGCTTTGACTTCTTCCATCACTTTTTTGAAAGCTGGAAGTGCATTTTTTGCCGTATCATGCGATACGCAGTAAGCGATGCGGACGAAACCCGGACAACCGAAGGATGTTCCCGGAACGATAAGGAGGTTATATTTTTTTGCCATTTGGCAGAAGGCGATATCGTCAGCAATAGGAGATTTCATGAAGAGATAGAAGGCACCTTCCGGTTTGATGCACTCGTAGCCGTACGACAAGAGATTTGTGTAGAGAAGTTCGCGGTTAGCGTTATATGCTTCAATGTTCGGCGTGATGTCAACATCGAGGCAACGCGATACGACTCGTTGGAAGAGCGACGGTGCATTGACGAAACCAAGGATTCGGTTAGCAACATTTGCTGCGGCGATGATATTCTGGGCATCGGAGAGGGTATCGGGAAGCACAAGGTAGCCGATACGTTCGCCGGGGAGCGAGAGCGATTTACTGAACGAGTAGCCGACGATCGTGTTGTCATAGTAGTTCGGCAAGTACGGTACTTCTACGCCGTCATAGACGAGCTCGCGATACGGTTCATCCGAGATAAGATAGATATCGGTACCGAATTCGGCTTGCTTTTCGAGGAGAATTGCCGAGAGAGCCATGATCGTTTCTTCGGAATAGACAACACCTGTCGGATTATTTGGCGAGTTGATGATGACTGCTTTGGTTTTCGGCGTGATCTTAGAAGCGAATTCTGTGAGGTTCGGTTGGAACGTTTCTGTATTCGGCGATACGACGACGAGCTTGCCATCGTAGTTGGCAGTATAAGCGCGGTATTCGCCAAAATACGGTGCGAACGTGATGACTTCATCATCCGGATTGAGAAGCGTTTTGAAGATAACGTTCAAGCCGCCTGCTGCACCGACGGTCATCAAGATATTACGCGCGCCAAACTCCGTGCCAAAGCGTTTGTTGAGCGATTCGGCGATTTTTATGCGGACATCGTCATAGCCCGAGTTATTCATATAACCGTGAACCATCGTGGACAATTCTTCTTGGAGGATCTGAATTGCTGTTTCATTTACTTCGGCAGGTGCCGCCACATTCGGGTTGCCTAAGCTGAAGTCATATACATTTTCTGCACCGTGGATCGAAGCAAGGCGTTTGCCTTCTTCAAACATAGCACGAATCAAAGAACTCTGTTGTACATACGTTACCATTCTATCTGCAATCATGATAAAACCTCTTTTCGTATAAATATGATGTATTTCAATAATGATATGAAGTCCTCAAAATAAGACATCACTTAATTATTATACCTCGATTTTGCCAAGTTTGCAAAGTTACACAAAAAGAAATTATGCAAAATAAAAAGACACAAGAAATATTTCTTGTGTCTTTTTATTTTGCATAATTTCTTTTTGTGTAACTTTGCA
>JAFSAX010000034.1 GCA_017442105.1 Selenomonadales bacterium
CGGCAGGGCTTATGATGCGCACTTTATTCTCGAAGCCGAAGAGCCATGAGAAGAACCATGTGCTGACGGCGACTGTGACAGCTACGCGGAAGGAGCTTTCACCGCAGGGGATGAGCATGACGTCTTCGCCGAATCGGTCTAAGATGACGCCGATCATGTCGTTGTCACATTCGAGCGTGATACGTCGTTCGTCGCCGCCGAACATACCGAATACACGGTTGCTGTATGCTTCGAGCTGGAAGTCGGAGAAGTGCTCCTGCCCTTGTCGCGCCTCGTCTGTGACGGCAACATCGACCATCTTGTCGACGCGGTAATGCTTGACCATCTCCTCTTTACTGTCATAGGCAACGAGATAATACTGCTCATCACTGTACGCCAGTGCCCACGGACTGATGTGGTACGGTGCACCACCATGGCGGAGCAGTTTCTTTTTTTCTACCGTCCAGTCAAAATAGCCGAACCGTATCTTGCGATCGGCAAGGATCGCCTCATGGATGGCGTCGATGGCCTCATATACGTCCTCGTTGACCGTCTTGGTACGACCTTGTATCACGACATGGCGATTCAGCTTCTTCGCCTCGTGGATACCGGTGAGCCGCTCTATCTTCTTGATAAGCTGACGGCTCTGCTCGACCGTAAGTGCTTTGGCGACCTGCACCGCATCGACGAGGAGCTTCAGCTCTGCCGTTTCGAACGGCCGCGAATCCAGATAATATGTGAACTTTTTCCCGCGCGACAGCTTGATATCCATGCCTGATGCGCGCAGACACTCGATATCGTCGTAGACGCTCTTGCGCTCCGCTTCGATGCCCAGCTCTTTCAGCCGTGTCAACAAGTCAGACATCGACAGACCATGCTCACGGTCGGTTTCGCTTTCAAGCATAGTCTTGATATATAGCATCTTTTGTTTTTGATTCTGGTTTTTCGGCATACTATCGCCTCCTGCCTATATATTCCCTTCGACTGCGCCCTACTCCTGCCGCAGCCCTCTATTTTGGGCAATAAAAAAAGAGGCGAACACTCGCCTCTTCTCATTATCATTATTTGGGCGCAAGCCCCTTCAAGGTTTCGTAAGGAACACCTTTTTTCAAGCAGAAAAACGCAACCAAGACGGTGCTTACCAGAATATTGAGCATCGCGAGCGAGCGCGGAGCCGTCGTCCAGAACTCGAACAGCACACTCGGCACGAACAACAAGGCAAGAAGCACGAGCGTCACACCCCGCTTAAGGTCAATATCATTGGCACGTCTGACCACAAGCGATGATTGCGGAATATAAAACAAACATAAAAGCGGATACAAATATACCATAAACGTCATATTCGCAGTTTCTAAAAACAACATCACAAGCCATAAAATATGCGAGATCACCGCCAATGTCAGATACCGCACCGCGAACATCTTCCGTCCCATACGTCCCTGAAAAAAGAGAAACATCTGCTTCCACGTCATCATTTCGACATGTCACCCGTCCTTTTGCTACGATTCTATTCTTTCATTATACGAGCAAACAGTATCTTCTGACAAGACTTTTTTCATCTTCTGCTCAACAGCCTTTTTCCTTGAAAAATTACAAATTTTTTACAAAATAATTGTTGACATATCTTCCAATTATTGCTAAAATATACTTGAGCAGATGAGCTGACGTAAGTTAGTAAAGCTGCCTTAGACTTCCGTTTCGGTGACAAGTCTTTAAACAAAAGGCAATTTGTCAGTTGTTTAAAGGCTCTCCCTTCACTTGGTTTGTTTTCCATCGAATGCAGATCAAGCCCTGTCACCGAATACAAGTGATGTCTTTTCCTTCGGTCCGGTATCCGCCTATGCTTGTACCGAAAAAAGGCATCACTTGCCTATTTCTATGAAAAGCCTCTACTGTACGGTAGAGGCTTTTTTCTGTTCGGAGATAACGACTGTGTCTACTCCTCCGACTTTGGCAGGAAATGTACTTGCAGGAGAGAATAGTATAAGGATAGTCTATTTTTCTTAAAGGAGTGACTGATATGATACGCACAGTCTTATCATTATATATCGTACTTATGCTGTTCGGTACAGGCTTTGCCTCTGCCGCGCCGATGTCACAGATGAGTGCCGCAGAGATGGATCAAAGCACGCAAAGCACTGTGCAGGCTTCACAAGACAAGTCGCCTGTCCAAGCTGCGGAGCCGACCTGCGCACCGGCAGTCGTCCATGACGATTTTACCCATGCCGACTGGGCATACGTCACGCGCGACGAGAACAGCACGACGTACCTGCGTATGGATACCATCAAGCATACCCCGGCAGGTGCTGCGACCATCTCTTGCGGTGATATCAAAAAGACCTACACGAAGCACGGTCTTACGAACATTTACCACACGCTCAAAGAGGCAGGCAGCAGCGATGACGGATCGCTCGCTCTTCTCCGCGAGATCGACCACGCTATCATGCACATATCGTACCGACAAGACGGCACTGCGATCGCCTACCGCCTCCATCAGACGACCTTTTACAACAAGAGCGGCAACCCTCTCATCACCTTCGATTTTGACGATATCGCCCTTCAGACGGGCGCACACCTCACATGGGAACCCGTAACAAGTCGCATGGAGGAAGAAATTGCGATTTTCTGTCGATTGGCGAACGGATAAGTCTTGTTTTCCTACTGTTTTAATGGTATTATAATAATAGTAGGAGTTGATAAACATGAAAATCTCGACCAAAGGACGCTATGCTCTTCGTCTGATGCTCGATCTGGCGATCCATCAGGCAGACGGCCCCGTTTCGCTCAAGACCATCTCCATACGTCAAGGTGTTACTGTCAAATATCTTGAACAGATCGTACCTTGCCTCTCTCGCGCAGGCTACCTCAAAAGTTTCCGCGGTGTCGGCGGTGGATATCAGCTCGCCAAGGCTCCCGAGGAATATCGCATCGGTGATATCTTGCGCGCGGCAGAAACATCACTTGCACCGACAGCCTGCATCACAGGTTCACAATCGTGCGACCGCTGTGACGAATGTCTGACCAGACCGTTCTGGATCGGGCTCGATCAGGCGATCGCGCATTATGTCGACAGCGTAACGCTCGCCGATCTTCTCCGTGAAAACAACTTATAAAGACAAAAACACCTTTCATCGGAAAGGTGTTTTTTCTGTCTTACGGAGATATTTAAAATTCAATTTGTTCACATTACGAACAGGAACAATGTTTCGCACGGTCGCGAAGCTCACTGCGTTTCGCATCGTTGAAGTTATTCTGATTGCTGAGATAGCCCGTGATGCGGCGCACGCGCGTAATGTTGGATACCGGCGACGAATGAACGACGATCTCATCGCCTGCCAATTCCAGATTGAGTTCACCAAGACGTTTGCCTCTCGATTCATAAGCTGCCGCTTCTTTTGCCAAGATCATGTCGATCTCCGCCTGCGTGATACCTTCTGCTGCCATTACTTTTACTTGTGCCATTTTTGCGATCCCCCTATACGCGAGCTGCTTTAAGCTTCGCTCTTATTTTTTATACTCGGTTAAAATAATACTGCGATAGTATATTTTACTGTCTGTTTTTATAATACATCATCTTGTGGGAAAAAGCAAGTTCTTTTTTCATTTCACACAACATATAGAAAACGCCGTTTTTCGCGCTCCAAGGTGATAACGCTCGCTCGGACGATGTTTTTCGCACTGCTACGCCTTTTTTATAAAAAAAAGAGCCGCCGAAAAGGGCAGCTCATGCGGACAATATCAGGCACTTGCCAAGCGTTCGCCGAGGGCTTCGCAGAGCGCGATGCCGTCGTCGTCGGGCGTTTCGTTGATCGTCAAGCCTTCTTCCAAGAGGGTGGCACCGCTTGCCGTAACGCGCGCTTCCCAGTCGCGCATCCACGAGCAGTCGCCCCAGCCATACGAACCGAAGAGTGCGACTTTTTTACCGCCGAGCACCATCTCCGCTTCGGCGAAGAACGGTTCAAATACGCTTTCTTCGAGCTGTTCCGCACCCATCGACGGGCAACCGAATGCGATCTTGTCGTACGCCGCTGCGTCAAAGTCACCCAAGCAATCTACATCGACGAGGGTTTCTGCTTTCGCACCGCGCGCGATCGCCTCCGCCATAGCTTTTGTATTTCCTGTACCACTCCAATATACTACTGCAATCATTTGTGATTCCTCCTGTAATGTTCTTTTTATGATATATGAAATCAGCTGTTAGCTGACCATCTCACGGATCGTTTTGCCGACGGCACGCTGACGTGCATCGCGGTAGAGGGCAAAGAGGCGTTCTGCCTTCTCTTTTTCGCTGTATACCTTCCATTCACCGCAGAGGAGAAAGTCCTCACGCGAGGAGAGGAAGCCCTCTACATCGGAGAGCGGATAGCCGAGGAAGATGCCGATCTCATGCGGAAACTCGCCCGATGATACGATGCGTTTGGCAAGCATATCGAGTGCTGCTTTGAGCTCCATATCGCGCTCGTAGCCGTGACGCACGAGAAAGTCCTGCACATCAGGCGGCGCAAGACACTCGGCAAGCATCGTCGGACGATAGATGAAAAGCATGGCTCTCCCTGCCGAGCTGAATATGCGGATCTCGATCCCGCGCTCACCAAGCTCTTGCCGATATTCATTGAGCGTCTTCCACATGTCGCGGCACTCTGCACACGAAAACATCACCAGATTCGACGGCTTCACCCCTGTGAGGACAGGCGCGCAATGATATGTGATCTTTTGTTCCCATTTTTTCATCATCTATCCCTCCTTCGATACCGACTTGCTCTTATCTCTTCATCTCTGTTTGAGAAGCCTTCTTTTCCTATCCTATTCTGCATAAATAACAGATGCGCATATATGTCATACTCATCTTCTAGGGATAGTATAACATATATGATATTGAGAATCAATATCATATATGTAGATTTTGAGAATATTTTTCATTTGTTTTCCAAGCATGGTACGACCGCTTGCAGACAGAAAAAGAGCCACGCAGTCCCGTTCTGCATGGCTCTTTTCTTGTTCCTATTATGTTCATGCGCTCTACCGTAAGAGCAATTGTTTTAGAAGGAGTATTCTACGCCCATGATGAAGTTTCTGCCGGGTGCGGTGTACCACTGACCTGCGGAGCCGTAGCCGGGGAGGACGTTCGATTGTTCGGCATAGAATTTGTCGAAGATGTTGTTGACTTTGGCGAATACTTTTGTATTGTCGTCAGCTTGGTAGTTGAAGCCGATATCCCATACCCAGAAGGTCTCTTCGGGGAAGAATTTTCCGCCCGCTGTCTGCGCGGGGCCTGTGCGTTCGAAGTTGGCACGGCCTTGTACGCCGACGTTCCATTTGTTTTCGCTGTAGTCAACGCCGATGTTGACTGTGTTTTTCGGCAGGTATCCGTCTGCGTTCGGACCGCGTTGTTCGGTCGGGTCGATGGTGGTATGCGTGTAGCCGACGTACGCGCTGACGGCATCATTGAATCGTTTTTTGAGCGATACGTCCCAGCCGTGGGCTTTTTCGTCACCGACGTTGCCGTAGCGGTTGGTGCTGTAGAGGAAGCCGATGCGGTCTTCGGAGTTGCGCCAGAAGAGGTGTGCCGACATACTCATCGTGTCATCGAATTGGTGATTGATACCGATCTCTTTCGTGTCGCCTGTTTCAGCATTGATGCTTCTGTTGCCGTAGTAAGCGTCATAGAGGTGCATCGGGCTCGGCGCGATGAAGTATTCGTTATAGCCGACATAGGCGTTCGTCTTGTCGCTGAACTGATAGCCGAGGTTGATGCTCGGTGTGGTATGGTCGCCGAAGCCGGAGTTGTTGTCATAGCGTATGCCTGTGGTGAGCTTGAGCGCGTCGGTGAGGTTCCATTCGTTCTGAAGGAAGAGTGCGCGGTTGTGCATTTCGACGTCGCCTGCCGTTTCGATGGTGTCACGTGTGTATTCGAAACCTGTGGTGAGGCGGTGTTTGTCGGACAGGTTAAGCGTAAGCTGGTCGGTGATGCGGAGCGTTTTGATCTTGGTGAGGTAGTGATCGAGGACGATGTTTCCTGTGTACCAGTCAACGTATTCGTTTTCTACATCGGTGTCGTACATGTTGTTGCTGAAGGCGAAGAAGTTCGATGTTTTGTCATCGAAGTCGGATTGAAGGGTGATCTTCCAGTTGTAGTTGTCGATCTTGCCGTCATGCATGTACGTTTCCCAGAGAGCGCGCGACTTGGTGTCGGCTTGGTATTGGTCGTAAGTGAAGCCAAGCTCATGCTTGTCGGAGAGCTCTTGGGCGAGCTTGATGGAGATGCTGTTGGCATCGAGTTTGTTCGGTACGGTCGTGCCGTTGCCGTCTTTGAAGTCGCCGCTTTTATCTTTCTGTGCGCTGATGCGGTAGGAGAATCCGTTTTCGTAGCCTTCGGTGGCGAAGGAGTATTGGCGTTTGTCATAGCTACCTGCACTGACGCCGAAGGTGGTGCTGTTCGTGTCGATCTTTTTGGTGATGATGTTGATAACGCCGCCCTTGGCATCGGAACCGTAGAGGACGGAGGCAGAGCCTTTGAGGACTTCGATGCGTTCGATGTTCTTCATATCACGAAGCATACCTGCGGAGAATCTCTGTCCTGCGGAGTTGACCTTGACACCGTCGATAAGAATGACGATCTCGTCGGCACCGTTGATCTTCATGGAGTTGGAGGTTTCGTAACCTGCAGGTGCAGAGTTGGCGATATAGACACCGGGTACGGAGCGAAGTGCTTCGGAGAGGTCTTGGTAGTGATTCTTTTCGATATCTTCGGCGGTGATGACGGTGATGTTGGCGTTGGCTTTGGCCGCTTCGACAGGGGTACGTGTCGCGGTGATGACGATGCTGTCAAGAAGCATATCGTCTTCGGCAGGAGCATTGGCGTAGGTATCGGTCTGGCTGAAGCCGAGCGCAAGCGCGCAGGCTATGAGAGCGGATAAGGCGATCTTTTTGTTCATCTTTCTTCCTTCTTTCTCTGTTGCGATTGTTATCGTAAGCCGAGGAGTTCTTGTGTTCTCGTCAGCATGGTGTGCATATGAGATACGTTATCGTAATAAAGTTCGTGCACGAGATGGTCGGGGCGCACGCGGTCGATGACGCGCCGCATGGCGTCTGTCTGAAACGGTTTATGTTCGTCGATGGCGGCGATATGTGCCATCTCGGCTTCGAGCGTGAGGCCGCGCGGTCTTTTCTTGAGTGCGTGCGTCACGTAGTCGCCCGAGAGCGAGCATTGAAGGTGCATACCGCGGATACGGTCTGCGATGTCGCCGAGATCATCGACGGTGCGCAGGATGTAGTCGGCAGCTTCCTCTTCTGTGCGGAGGGCGGTGTTTGTATTCATAAGGTGTCCTGTGTCGAGCATGATGCCTGCCGAGTCGCGGTCTATCATGCGAAAGAACTTGTCCGCCTCATTTCTGTCGGTGAGCGTCAGACCCGGCCACCAGAGGTTCTCAAAGAGGACGGGAATATCATTCGGTATAAGGTCATCTACGCAGTGGAACAGCTCTGCCGTCGCACAGAGTACGTCTTCGTTCGTATAGCGAAAGTTGCGCGTGTATATCTCACCCGAGTCGGCTTCGGATACGTGCCAGACGAGGTATTCGGGCTTGTAGCAGAGGGCCCTGCGGATACTGCCGCGTACGCGCTCGACCCAATCCTCTCTGCTGTCTGCACCGCCGAAATAGGCGCGCCGTTCCTCTCGCGAGTCGAACTGCCTTGCAAGCCGCGCTTCGTCACCCTTCCAGAAGGCTATCCAGTGCGGCAGATACGGCAGATGGATACCGACGGTATGCTTGGCGATATCCGCATGGTACTCGGTCGGAAGGAATACTTCCGCGCCGTCTAAGTTGCAGGCGGCAAGGTATGCACCGAGCGAGCCGTACGACGACGCCAGCTCCGCTTCGTATTCGTTGAGCGGATAGTAGTTAAATAGCTGTTTCATCAGTTATCTCCTACGACCGAAAGATGCTCATCTTTTCCCAAGCGGAAGTCGTCACCGTAGACGGCATAGGCGATCTCTTGGACGGCGAACACGATATCCTGCGAGCAGTTGTAGAGGTATCCTTCACGCGGGAAGGCAAATGCCTCATTTTTGATGGCTTTCATCGGTGCGAGCGCAGGGTCGCCGAGGTATTTTTCGCGATGTGCTTTGACATCGATCTGACCATGGTTCGTGTAGCTGGGGAGGAACAGGATATCGGGGTCGATGGCAAGAAGCATTTCTTTTGTCAGCGTCTGTCCCATGTGGATACCTGCCTCTGCCATGCCGTTCGTGACACCTGCATACTTACACGCATCGTCGAACGCACAGCCGATACCGCCGTACATCGGCATAAGCGAGAGAAGCACGACTTTTTTGCGCTCCGTCTGCGGAATCTTATCGACTTTTGCTTTGATTTCGGCAAGCTTTGCGTCCATCTTCGCGATAAGACGCGTTCCCTTCTCGGGTTCGCCGATGGCTTCGGCTATCATCTTGACGTTATCTTTCGCATCGGCAATGTTTTTCGCGCCCTTGACGACGACGACTGTAAGGCCGAGGTCACGAAGGTTCTCTACCTGCTCGATACTGCCCCAATCGGGCACGATGATGAGGTCGGGCTTCATCGCAAGGATCTCCTCCACCGTAGGCGTGGTGATCTTCTTCGCGATGCGCTTCGTCAGGTGCGTCACGTTCGAGCTGTCGGGGTCGTCGAGTATCACAGAACTTGCCACCATCTTATCGGGGCCTGCCAGACCCAGCACGATCCCGTCCGTATCGAACGACATCGTCAGGATGCGCTCGGGCTTCTTCTCCATCGTTACGACCGTACCGCGCACGTCCGTCACCTGATACGCGCCCTCTTTTACCGCGCGCTCGGCAGTGCAGCCGCCGATTATCAAAACGCTTATCATCATCACGATAAGCCATATCATTCGTTTCATATCAATAAAAATCTCCTTTTTTCCTCTTCGTAAGACCAATTATAAAGGGTATAGTCACTATACAGTCAAGGGGAGGAACTATGATATTTGAGAAAAACGTGGGAAATTGTGGTATACTGGGGGGGGAGGAAGAGAGATGCTGACGCGAGTTTCGCATGATGATATCTTTCGGTGCGTATCAAGCTCGCAAGAACTATCTTTTCATAATAGATGGCTTTTCCCTTCTTATTTACTTTTTGGCTTGCCCCAGCGGTTCGCGACTGACCAATCAGCACCA
>JAFSAX010000035.1 GCA_017442105.1 Selenomonadales bacterium
CCATATTGATAGCAATCTCCCAGATTATTTTGTGCAGCAGCATATCCTTGTTCCGCAGCTTGATGAAAACACTTTACGGCCTCTATATAATTTTCCTCATTATAATAGCGGATACCAAGACTGTTCAAACTCCACACCACTTCGTTATCGTATACGATACCCGTTTCTTTTCCCCAAATAAGAGTGCGTTCCATTGTTTTATTCAATAAGATATTACCGAAAACAATAAACGGCTCTTTCTGCATACAAACACGTTTTGCCAAGTCTCTGTCGCAAGGAACCGTATATATTGCAGAAATCGCAAACGGTACATAGGCAAATTTTTTTGTCTCGAACGGTAACTGTTGCTTCTCAATATCGTATCGACTGCGGATCGGCATACAAAGTCCGAGCGGAAGGATTGGAAGTGTTTCCACTCGTTTACGATAGTCTGCATCGGTTTCGTAGTCCGTCTTTTGCCAGCAGATGAAGCGGATCGGGATATCTTGTTCTCCATTACGAAGATAGATGCGTGAATAGTCACAGCAGACCCTATGGTCGTGTACGCGCAAACGAGCAACGATCTCACCATCTATCACACCACTTACAGGCGCATTCTGTGCGAAGAAGTATACGGGAGCCTTCACAAATTGAATGACTTTATTGCGTTCGATATGATGTTGTAAGAATTGCACATCAGTGTAACCGTCTTTTTTCTCTGTGTTAAGAACACCATAGCCGATACGAACAGGCTCCATCTGTGCAATACGTTTTTCATACTCTGCTTCTGTTTCGAATACGTCTTTTTCCAATGGATTGACTGTTTCATCCCATGTTGTTTGGAATGTGCCGACTGTTGCCAACGGGTCTACATCTACTGCCAGATATTCTGCCTGCGATACTCCTTGATACGAATCATCTTTGACATACTGTTTCGCCCTGCCGATATCTTCTGCGGAGAATTGATTCAATCGAAATGATTTTTCCTTATATTCTGCCGCATACCATATCGTGATTTCGACCAAGTTGTTGATAGCAGTCTGTGTATCGTATGTACTTACAGACTGTCCATGGACACCGCGATTCGTGAGCATACTTGTCTCGTGGAATAAGTCGCTGATCTCTTCATCCAGTATGTCTCTGTCACTCAGATTGCTGATACTCTGGAATAAGTCATTGCCACGCTCGCCCAATTCCCGAACGATATATTCAAGCGATTGACGAACCATGAGCATCTTGAAGTTAACATCGGTCGCTTCTTCGGCTTGTACGCATTTATCGTATAATGCTTTGAAATCATTGTATAAAAAATCAAATCTTGACATAATGACTACCCTCTTCGAACAAATATCTCTTATGTATTATTATATCACAAATACTGTCATATTTTCTCAACGATAATTCGTTCTGCCAAAAGAAAAAACAACCATGCTGTTCGCATGGTTGTTCATCTTTCTGTATAAAATTACAGTTTGCGGCTGCCGCGTTTCGTCATGTCGAGACCTTGTTTGCAGAGCGGGCAGTCAGCAGGATCGTATGTGGTTACGGTAAGGTTAAGGAGTGCTTTGTGCGGAACGCCATCAAAGTTTACTTTACCACCGCTTCTGTCTACGAGCATACCGATACCGACAGGTACGCCGCCTTTTTCGATAACGACGTCGAGGACTTCCTGGATGGAACCGCCCGTCGTTACGATATCTTCTACCAAAAGGACACGTTCGCCCGGTTTGATCTGGAAACCGCGACGGAGTGCCATTTTGCCGTTTTCACGTTCGGTGAAGATCGCGCGCGTGCCGAGTGCTTTGCCGACTTCGTGCGCGAGAAGGATACCGCCCGTTACAGGGCCTACTACTACTTCTACGTTGTCGTCAGCGAACATTTCTGCCATGGACTGGCAGAGTTTTTCTGTATGTTTCGGGTGCTGAAGAACTTGGAATTTTTCGACGTACATCGGGCTGTGAAGTCCCGAAGTAAGAAGGAAATGACCTTCCAAGATCGCACCTGTTTCGATAAATAACTGTTTTACTTCTTCTTGCGTCATCATTTGAATGCGCCCTCCATTTCCTCTAAGATCGCTTTGGCTGCTGCCTGACCGTCGGGTGCCGCCGTGATCGGGCGACCGACTACGAGATGCGTCGAGCCTTGACGAAGTGCGCTCGACGGCGTTGCGATACGGCTCTGATCGTTGACTGCGGCGCCGACAGGACGAACGCCCGGCGTAACGATGAGGAAGTCGTCACCGCATACTCTGCGGATAGCAGAAGCTTCTTGCGGAGATGCTACGACACCGTCCATACCACTTTCTTTTGCAAGGAGTGCAAGACGAACGACTTGGTCGCTGATCTCGCAAGTGTGTCCCATCTGTCCCCACTGTTCTTGGTTCATACTGGTAA
>JAFSAX010000036.1 GCA_017442105.1 Selenomonadales bacterium
ACGAAACAGATGAAGATATTGATGCCATTATTGCACTTGCAAAAAATCTGCAAACATATATGCGTGAACATGGCAGTAAAGGAACGTTGTCACTCAGCGTGAATCCTTTTATTCCCAAACCATTCACACCATTTCAATGGCTTCCTATGGCAGACAAAAAATCTGTCGAACAGAAGTTAAAGCATCTGCAAAAATCGCTCCAATCCGAGAAAAAGATCCAAGTACTCATCGAATCACCGAAAGAAGCCTATGTACAAGGTATCCTTGCACGCGGTGACCGTCGTCTTGGTGAAGTATTGCTGTCTGCAATAGAGGCGGGCGGAGCAAAAGCCTTTATGCGGGCGTTGAAATCTGCTGATCTAAAAGATGAATTTTATCTCTATCGTTTACGCGAGAAAGAAGAGATTTTCCCATGGTTTCATTTGGATATGAAAGTAACGCCCGAGTATCTCTGGCATGAATTGGAGAAGGCGAAACAACGTATGCATACACTTCGTTGTTTCGACGGCTGCAGGAGGTGCGGTGTATGTCAATAAATGATACCTATATCACACGCTATGCCCCAAACGGGATATGGTACGGACAATTCACTCACTTTCCCGATTTTGTAACGCAAGCTGTATCGACACGATTCGGAGGATATAGTCAAAACGGTGATTTAAATTTGGCGCTCCATACAGGTGATGATCCCGACCATGTTATTCAAAACAGAAAGAAGTTCTGCCATGCTATCGGTCTTTCTGACGACAGAATCGTTACGCCACAGCAAGTCCACGGAGAGCGGATCGTCTATGTTACCGAAAAAGATCGCGGACGTGGTGTATGGAGCTACACTGATGCAATCTCTGATTGTGATGCACTTATTACCGATCGTCCAAACGTTGCACTTTTCTTATGTTTTGCCGATTGCGTGCCTATTCTTTTGGTTGATCCCGTCAACCGCGCCATCGGTCTAAGCCATGCAGGTTGGAAAGGCACCGCGAAGAAGATAGGGCAGAAGACCCTTCTTCAAATGCAAGCCCGTTTTGGCACCAAGCCTCAAAATTGCCTTATCGGTATCGCACCGTCGATCGGTGCGTGCTGCTATGAAGTAGACGATCATGTCGTCAACGAATTCCGCAAAGAATATGTATCGCTTGATACATTTCTGACACCGAGTGATGAGCAAGGAAAATACCATCTCAACTTATGGCAGGCCAATCGCCTGCAACTGGAAGAGATCGGCGTACCGTCTGCCAATATCGTATCAGCCGATATCTGCACATCTTGCAATGCCAAAATTCTCTTTTCCTATCGTGCTGAACAAGGTAAAACAGGCAGGATCGCCGCTGTACTTGCTATCAAGGAATAAAGAAGAATAAAAGGTAACTATGCTAATCTTTAGATAGTTACCTTTTTACTTTTATTATCTTCCTAAAAACAGACTTATTTTATAAGAATTTAAGAAAGACTTTAAAAATCACAAGGATTTTTACATTATATGTAGAATTTTATTTTGATAGGGGTGATTCAATGACTAAGACATTACCGAAAAAGCGCACAAAAAAATCACGCTTTTCTTGGAAATTTAATATGGAACCAAAAATGAAACATGAGCTTTTAGGATTCCTCTTTTCGGGATTGGGGATCTTTGCACTCTTATCGTTTTTTGGATTTGATTGCGGTAGTTTGGGCACGCTTTGTAATAAAATGCAACTCCACGCCTTTGGTGTTGGAGCAATTGCTGTTCCTACCGTCTTGATTCTGCTCGGTTTGCGCTATCTTGTTAATAAAAAACCAATCGTATGCTCGATGAAATCTCTGGGTTTCTTATTGTTATACATATCAGC
>JAFSAX010000037.1 GCA_017442105.1 Selenomonadales bacterium
CCTTTTTTGTTACTTATTGGAGAAGTATCCAAGAAGCAAGTCCGAAGGGCGATGCTGATTGGTTAATACTTCCCATGCGATAGCGACCCAAGAAGCACACCGTTAGGGAGTGCTGATTGGTCAGTCGCGAACCGCTGGGGCAAGCCAAAAAGTAAGAGGGGAGGGAGCTATAGTGAATCGGCGATAAGGAAGGCTTTGCGAGTTTGATACGCACCGCGAGTGGTCTGTTTCGAAAAATCACTTCCTCCCTCCCCCTCCCCCCTTCCCTCACATTCCCCCGTACTTGGGGGCGGTGCGGCGTGGGGTGCGTTTTTTGGTGCGCAGAGGGTAGGCGAAGGTGAGTGCCAGCGCATCGGCGATGTTTGGTGAGGGGAGGCCTCTTTTTTTCATGGCGTCTTTGCTTTCTAGCTGGAGGAGGCCTTTCGAGTTGATGAAGGCTTCGGGCGCGGTGAGGTCGGCGATGAGGTCACGGCTATTGTCTATCTTGCCGCCTTGCTCGAGCCAGTCTTTCATATCGCTCCACATTTCGGCGCGCTTGTTGGCGTAGCCCTGACGGGACGGCTTGGCGGCGAAGGAAACGAGTCGCCAGTCGGTGCGGCCGAGTGTTTTGCCTGCGGAGTAGATGCCTGTGCCGTAGCCGAGGTCGATGAATACTGCTTCGGCGCGGTGTTCGTCTTGGTATCGTGCGATAAGGCCTGCCGTTTCCATGTCGTCTGTTTGTTTTGGCAGGACGGAAAGCACTGTTGACCAGATACCGCGTCTTAGTACGATGGCCATGGCGTCTGTTCCGCTCCATGCGGGGTCTACGCCGATGACGGCAGGGGCGAAGTCGTAGGCAGAGGTGGGGACAGTGCGGGCTGCGCTTGCTTCGGCAAGCTCGGTGGAGATGAGCTGTTTTTCGCTCGAGGAGGGAAAGAGGCCTCGGACACGTACGCGGATGAAGTCGCTGTTTTCGCCGTAGTCGGCGATCCATTCGGCGATCTGCTTGGCATCGCTGATGGTGACGGTGCGGCTGTCTATCTGCCTGTGGTGCCATCGTTTGCGAAAGCGGTGGAAGCAGTCGTAGAAGCGGCCGCTTTTTCTGGTGGGGTTGCCGAATACGCACCAGATGAGTTCGGTATCAACGTCCGTCATGGCGCCTTCGGTGACTTCCCAGATGGTGTCGGAGATGGCGCTGGCTTCGTCGAAGATGACGAGGATGCGGCTGCCTTGGTTGTGAAGACCTGCGAATGATTCGGGGCTGGCGTCCGACCACGGGATGGCATCGATGCGCCACGAGCGTTCGTGTCCGCAGGCGGCAGAGGCGAGGGCGTTGGCCGAGAGGGTGAAGAGGTGTTTGCCGATAAAGAGGCGGTACCACTTGGCAAGCTCTGCCCATGTTTTGGAGCGGAGCTGGGTCTCGGTGTTGGCGGTGATGATGCCGCGTGTGTCTTCGTGTGTCGAGATCGCCCAGAGGATGAGCCATGCGACGAGTGCGCTTTTGCCGATGCCGTGTCCGCTGGCGATGGCTTCGCGGACGGTCGCGCCTTCTTGGAGGCGTTTTCCGATAGAGCGGAGGGTGTCGGCTTGCCATTGTTCGGGGCCTTGTTTTTCGGCGAGGTCGCCTTGTCCCCACGGGAAGGCGGCGTAGACGAAGCCGAGCGGGTCGTGGGTGTAGTCGGCGAGAAATTCTGCCACAAGGCGGTCAGTCGGTGTTTTCTTTGGCATGGGCGGCTCTCTTTCGTGCGTCGCGCAACAGGTTTGCGATATCTTTTGTATCTTCGGTAGGTTCTTCGGCTTCGGCGAGCATGGCAAGGGCGGCGAGTGCGCCTTTGATGTCGGGCTTGTCGGCGTCGAGGGCGCGGTTTACGATCGTGCGGAGCGTGTCGGTGTACCAGTTCGCGTGCGCGGTCTGCGGTGCAGGGGGTGTGGCGGTCGGCGGTGGTGCGGTCTGCACGTTTTCCTGCGGCAGGTCTTTTGGCGATGGGGTCTGTCGCATGGTCGTCACTTCGCTTTCAAAGAGAAGTGCTTTGGGCGCGGGTCGATGAGGCGGTGGTAGACGGCGCAGGCGAAGGCGTAATGGAGGATCGCGCGTACGTGGTGGTAGTAGGTGCCTGTGGAGAGGTAGAGGGCATCGCACGTTTTCCAGTATGATTCGCCGTGAAATCGGCGGTGGGCTACTTCGCGTGTGATGACGTCGCCTGCTTCGCGGACGGTATCAAAGACGGTGAGCCAGATGCGCGGGTCTGTGATGGTTTCGTTTTGCCCGTGCCAGCGGATGGTGACGGATTCGGCAGGCTCGGCAAGGGAAGCTTCGACGGTGGCAGATGCGGTTTCTTCTGCTTCGGCAGAAGGGCTGCTTGCGATGGCTTCGACAGGTGCGCTTCCGTCTGCGGAAGGTGCGCTCTCCGATGTGGTGGCGTCCTGTTTGGAAGGTACGCCCTCTGCGGTGACTTCGCCTGCATATGCGCCCTCTGTGATGGCTTGTGCTGCCAAAGGTGCGCTCTCTTGTGTGGTGGCGTCCTTCGCGGAAGGTACGCCCTTTGCGGTGATTTCGTCTGCATATGCGCTCTCTTGTGTGGTGGCGTCCTTCGTGGAAGGTACGCCCTCTGCGGCGATCTCTTCGGCAGATGCGCTCTCGGTGGTGGTGTTTTTTGCGTCTGCCTTTTGCAGGGCATCGCGAATGAGGTCTTCTTGATGGAATCGTTTTTCGATGAGCTCAATGAGCTCGTCTTGTCGTTCGATGCCACGGGGAAGTTTTCTATTTGGAAGGGCTTTCGGTCTGTGTGCGTTTCTCACGGCGTTTCGCCTCCTTTCTCAGATAGAAGATCTCGCGGAGCAGGAAGTAGAAGCCGAGTGTGCCGATTCCTGCGAAGTAGCAGTTCATGAGGATCTCGATGAAGAATTGGTCGATCATGTGGGTCTCCTTTCTAAATGACGGCGAAGTCGCCAGTCGTCCGATACGATGCGGATGCCGTCCGTCATTTCGGCGATACGGCTGATGGTGCGTTTGCCGAGGCGGGCGGTGAGTGCGTCGATGGAGAGGTTCGTCGTCAGAATGGTCGTTTTGTTCATTTCGTAGCGTTCGTTGAGGAGGTTAAAGAGCTCGCTTTTTGCCCAGTCGCTGATGTGTTCTGCGCCGATGTCGTCGAGAACGAGGAGGTCGCAGGTCGCAAGCTCTTCTTTGATGCGGGCGGTTCGTTCGTTGTCGCCGAAGGCACTTTTCAGCGTGTCGAGCAGGCGGTTCGTCGTCATCAGTATGGCGCGGTGGCCGCGTTTGATAAGTGTGTGGACGATGGCACCTGCGAGGTGGGTCTTGCCTGTGCCGCAGCTGCCCGAGAGAAAGAGGCCGCGTGTGCCGGGAGTGAAATGATCGGCGAGGGCACGGCACGCTTGGTAGGCGGCTTTGTTGTCGTCGGTGACACGGTATGTGCTGAAGGTGCGCGTCTTGAAGCGGTCGCCGAGGTGGGACTGGCCGAAGAGCCGTTCGGTACGGCGGGCGATGCAGACTGCGTGATACTTTTCGCATCGACGAGTGACGGGGCGGATGATGCCGTCTTCGCGAATGAGCGTGCGCTGTCCGCAGGCGAGTACCTCATCGCCCTCTTTCGTGCAGTCGGCGCACGCCTTTTGGTCTTCCCATGCTCCGACGATCCAGTGACCGAGCCGCTCTTTTTCCTCCTCGGTGGCGTCAAGTCCGAGTGCATCCGAGGCCTCGTCAACGAGCGCGGCGAACGGGGTGCGATTTGCTTTTGTAAGGTGTAGTGGTGCTTTGTGTGATATAGAATTTTGTATTTCCGTCATAGTGGGGCTCCTTTTAGAGTGCTAAGGGGCTAACTTATCGGTTTATTCCTCTTAGCAATAAGCTATCATTAGCGTTCCACGCTTTTTGAAGCGGTGTAGTTCGTTATAGCGTAAGATATAGTCCGCTTCAACAGCGTGTGCCTTTTTTGTTACTTTTTGGGGCAAGCCAAAAAGTAAGAGAGGAGGGAGAAGCTGTCTGTTAAGGAAAAGCAGGCTTTGCGAGTTTGATACGCATGATAACACTCTCTTGAGGAAAACGCTCCTTCCTCCTCCCTCACTCCCCAAAGAATCCTTCTACCCAGCTTGTAG